>CAIJMB010000179.1 GCA_903821715.1 uncultured Flavobacteriales bacterium | reverse complement strand
CCGCAGGAGGACCCAGCCGTCATGGCGCAGACCAAGGCGGCGGTCGTCACGGTGACACCCTGGCCGCGCTCGCTGGCCGCCGCGTCCGCGGCCGGGGGGGCGACGGCGCGGCTGGAGAAGGTGCTGCGGACGCTGCTGGTCGCCGCGGTGGCGGCGGGACTTGGCCTGATCGCGTGGCGGCATCCGCTGGTGGGGCGCCGGCTCCTGCTGATGATTCCCACGATGCTGGTGGTCTCGGTGATCGTGTTCACGCTCGTGCAGCTGCCGCCCGGCGATTTTGCGGAGATGCGCGTGATGCGCCTGGAGATGGAGGGCACGGCGGCCAGCGAGGAACTGGCGGCGGAGCTGCGCCGGAACTTCCGGCTGGATGAGCCGATGGTGCAGCGCTACGCGCGCTGGATGGGGTTCGCGTGGTTTGCGAGTTTTCAGCCGGTGGACGAGGGTCTGCTGCAGGGGAATCTGGGACTGTCGATGGAGCATGAAAAACCCGCGGCCGAAGTGATTGGCGATCGCATCGTGCTCACGGTCTTCGTCACCGTGGCGGCCGTGCTGCTGGCGTGGGCGATCGCCCTGCCGATGGGCATCTATTCGGCGGTGCGGCAGTATTCAGCGGGTGACTACGCCCTCACGTTGCTCGGGTTTCTCGGCGTGTCGGTGCCGTCGTTCCTGCTGGCGCTCGTCGTGATGTACCTCGCGAAGCGCTGGCTCGGCTTGAACACCCTGGGGCTGTTCTCGCCGGAATTTGCCACGATGCCCGGCTGGACGTGGGCCAAGGTCGCCGACCTGCTGCAGCATGTCTGGCTGCCGGTGGCGGTGCTCGGAGCGGGTTCCGCGGCGGGCATGATCCGGGTCGTGCGGGCGAACCTGCTCGACGAACTGAAGAAACCTTATGTGACGACGGCGCGGGCGAAAGGGGTGCGGCCGCTGCGCCTGCTGCTCAAGTACCCGGTGCGCCTGGCCCTCAATCCGTTCGTCTCGGGTCTCGGCGGCATCTTTCCGCATCTGGTATCGGGGGGGCCATCGTGGCCATGGTGCTGAGCCTGCCGATGATCGGGCCGACCCTCTTCGACGCGCTCATGGCGGAGGACGTTTACCTGGCGGGATCAATGCTGATGGTGCTCAGCCTGCTTGGCGTGGTGGGCACGCTGGTGAGCGACTTGCTGTTGTTGTGGCTCGATCCGCGGATCCGGCTGGGGGCGAGGGGAGCCCCCTCCGGGTGAACGCTTGGTGGAGCGTGACTGACCGTGCCGGGGCGACGCCGGTGCGGGCCGCCGCTCACTGCGGGCGAAGCGTGAAAAGGGCGAAGTTCGACGAAACGTCTACCGGCGACTTGCGCAACGGGCGACCGTTACTACGGTGAGGGAATGGATCCCTCCCTCCCCCTGAGTCGACGCGACGCCTTGAAGGCCCTTGGCGCGGGTGTGGCCGCCGTCGGTCTCGGCGCACCGATTGCTCCCGCGGCGGCGCCGGCGAAGGCCGGCGCGACTGTTCAGCCATTCTCGCTGCCGCGGCTCGGTTTCGCCTATGATGCGCTCGAGCCGCACTTCGATGCGCGGACGATGGAGATTCACCACACGAAGCACCATCAGGCCTACATCACGAACGCGAACAACGCGCTCGCGAACCAGCCGACGCTGCAGAAGTTGAGTGGCGAGGAGATCGTGCGGAATCTCGCCGCGGTGCCGGAGGCGATCCGCACGACGTTGCGCAACAATGTTGGCGGACACCTGAATCATGCGCTGTTTTGGGATGTCGTCGGTCCCCGCGGCGGCGGCGCTCCCACGGGGGCACTCGCGGCCGCCTTGACGGCGACCTTTGGATCGTTTGACGCGTTCAAGACCCAGTTTGGCGACGCGGCGCTGAAGCGTTTTGGGAGCGGCTGGGCCTGGTTGAACCTGAAGGGGGGCCGACTGGAAATCTCCTCGACGGCCAATCAGGACTCGCCGCTCATGGAAAATATGACGCCGCTGCTCGGACTCGATGTGTGGGAGCATGCGTACTACCTCAAGTACCAAAACCGTCGTCCCGACTACGTTTCGGCCTTCTTCAACGTCATCAACTGGGCCGAAGTCGCGTCGCGCTACGCCGCCGCTAAGAAGTAAGTTTTCTTCTTCGGAACCGTTTATAATCAAAAACCCCCGGCTTGCGCCGGGGGTTTCTTTTTATTGGTGCAACTCTAATCCGAAGCCGCTCAGCTCCCCCCAACTTCGCCACTTGATCCAGTCGCCGAGGTTTACGTAGGTTCCGCCGCCGTCGGGGAAGGTGGCCTCAACTGGAAAGTGTCGGTGGCCAAAAATCCAGTAGTCTGCGGGCGCCTTGGTGTGCTGGTCGAGGGCCCAGAGGTAGATGGCTTCGCGGGTGACGTCGGTCATTGCGTAGTCTTCGTGTCCGGTGCGGGCGCGGCTTCCGCGCGAAAGCCACGAAGCCAGGCCGATTCCAAGGTCGGGGTGCAGCCAGCGAAAGAGCGTTTGAAACGGTTTAAACGTGAACACCCGTTTCAAAAGCTTGTACCCGGTGTCGCCTGGGCCGAGGCCGTCTCCGTGGCCTATCACCAGGTGTTTCCCGCCCCAAACATGACGAATAGGTTCATGAAATACTTGAATACCAAATTCTTGCACAAAATAGTCTCGCATCCACAGGTCGTGGTTGCCGGTGAACATATAGATCGGAATTCCGGAATCGGACCAGTCCGCAAGCCGGCCCTGAAGTCGAGCAAAGCCCTTCGGAATAGCCTGGCGGTACTCGAACCAAAAGTCAAAGACGTCACCGACCAAATAAAGTGCGGCCGCACGGGGCTTGATGGAATCCATCCAGGAGACGAAGGCGCGCTCGCGCTCCGCGCTCGCTTGCCCATTCGGCGCGCCCAAGTGCAAATCGCTTGCGAAAAAGACCGACTTGCCCTCGGGGAGCACAAATTCCGCATCAACCTTCGCGACCATACCACAAACCTAGGGCAAAATCCCGTGCGCCATGGCCTGACACTCGGTCGCCGGGGACCACAAATCCCAAAAACCCGATCCCTTCAACCCTTTACGTACCTTTAAACGTAGAAACCCATTTCTCATGCTTGAAACGTTAAGCTCCTACCACCCCGTACTGCTCGCGTTCTTGGCGACCACCTTCACGTGGCTCGTGACCGCCTCGGGCGCCGCCCTCGTCTTTCTCTTCAAGGAACTTCCGCGCAAAGTCCTCGACGGAATGCTCGGATTCACCGGCGGAGTCATGATCGCCGCCAGCTACTGGAGCCTCCTCGCCCCATCCATCGAAATGTCTGAGGCACAGGGGTATATCCCTTGGATTCCGCCGGTCCTCGGCTTCCTGGCGGGGGCGCTCTTCTTGTTTGGACTTGACAAACTGGTTCCGCACTTGCACATCAACTTTGGCCCGTCTGAAATCGAGGGCGTCAAAACCGACTGGAAGTCGACGACGCTCCTGGTGCTCGCCATCACGCTGCACAACATACCTGAGGGCTTGGCCGTGGGTGTCGCATTCGGAGCCTACGCGGCCGGTATCGACGGCGCTTCCCTCGGAGCCGCCGTGGCCCTCGCCATCGGAATCGGCCTTCAAAACTTCCCCGAAGGCATTGCAGTCGCCTTCCCGCTGCGCCGCCAGGGCGTTTCGCGCCTTCGCAGCTTTTGGTTCGGACAACTCTCGGCCATCGTCGAGCCTGTCGCGGGCGTGGTCGGAGCCGTCGCGGTCATGTACATGCAGCCCGTGCTTCCGTTTGCCCTCGCCTTTGCGGCAGGAGCCATGATTTATGTCGTCGTCGAAGAAGTAATCCCTGAAACCCAGCGCGACAAGTACACCGACATCGCCACCCTCGGATTTATCGCCGGATTCGCGGTGATGATGTCGCTGGACGTGGCCCTCGGCTAACGCCGTCGCCTTCGGCGGTTTCTCGTTTCTGGTTTCTTGTTCCTAGTAACCGGAAACCAGCAGCCAGTAACTAGTTACGCGCAGCTCCGCTGCGCTACAGCCCCAAAGCCTTAAACAAATCGTTTCCGTTCGCCAGCACAAACAGGGCCAGGAGCAGGAAGAAACCGATCATTTGGGCGACCTCCATCACGCGGGTGCTTGGAGCGCGGCCGGTGACCCACTCGATGATGGCGAACACGGCGTGGCCTCCGTCCAAAGCTGGAATCGGAAGTACGTTCAAGAACGCGAGAGCGAGACTCAAAAAGGCGGTAAAGCCCCAAAAATGCTCCCAATCCCAGGTGCTCGGGTACTGCTTTAAGATGGTGAGAAAGCCGCCGGCCTCTTTGTAGGCTCCGGTCTCGGGCTGAAACATCAACTTGATCTGGCGCGCGTAGGACGAGAGGGTTGAGACGGCGCGGTTCCATCCGTATGGTAGGGCCGAAAGGCCATCATGGGTCTCGGTCTTTACGGGGAAGAATTCTGCCAGGTTGTCTTGGTAGTAGACTCCAATTTTGCCTTCGTCACTCACGGTCACTGGTAAGTCGACGCGCTCGCCGTCGCGGTCCACGGTAATTGTCACGGCTTGGCCGGCCAGGTCCGGAATCCGCTCGAGGTACTCGTCAAAGTAGGTGAGTGATTCTCCATTAAGTGCCACGAGGGCGTCGCCCTTGGCCATTCCGGCCTTCTCGGCGGGGCTGCCGGTCGCAAATTCTTTAACGACGTAGGGCACGCGCGGAAACATCCACGGGGTCTTTTCTTCGATGGCCTTGGCCACAAACGCTTGAGTAATGGGCAAATCCACGCGCTCACCATCGCGGAGCACAGTAAGGCTAGACCCCGAACCGAGCAGCATTTCGACGCTGACTTCGTCGAAGCGCGCGATTTCGCGTCCGCCCACTGCGACCGGAACGTCGCCCGACTTCATTCCCATGGACTGCGCGACGGGGGTGGCCCACACGCCGCCCTTGAGGTCGGCCGTATCCACGTACTTTTCGCCGTAGTAGGCGCCCATACCGGCATAAATGGCAACCGCGACGATGAAGTTCACGGTGACTCCGCCCAAAATGATGATGAGGCGCTGCCAGGGCTTCTTGCTGCGGTACTCGTAGGGCTTGGGCTCTTCGGCCAGGCCTTCGGTGTCCATGGACTCGTCGACCATGCCGGCAATCTTGACGTATCCGCCGAGGGGCAGCCAGCCGATTCCGACTTCGGTTCCGCGAATGTTGGTTTTAAAGAGCGAAAACCACGGGTTGAAAAAAAGGTAAAACTTCTCGACACGGGTGCGAAAGGCGACGGCCGGAATAAAGTGGCCCAGCTCGTGGAGCACCACAAGCAGCGAGAGTCCGAGAATGAACTGCGAAATTTGAATCAACATAGCGGCGGCAAAGGTACAACCATCGTGCCTGCCGTACTTTTAGGGAATGCGTACGCACCACGTCGGAACCCAGCAGTTTAGCTTCCCCCACGACCTCGAGGGCTGGACCATACAGCATATTGAGGGCCGCGAGTTTCGCATTCAGCGCGGAACCGTTACCAAAACCGCCTTTCTCGTTTCGTACGAGCCGGCCGCCAAGCGTTCTGCATGGTGGATCGACGGAGACGTGCACGAGGTTCGCTCGCTTCGCCCCATCGACGCCCTGCTCGACGAGCTCGGAATGGCCGCCACGACCGCCAAAGGCCTTGACGTACTAGTGGCTCCGATGCCCGGCCTCGTGCTGCGGGTGGATGCCACCGAAGGTTCCGAGGTCGAACAAGGTCAAACCCTGCTCGTGCTCGAGGCCATGAAGATGGAAAACAACCTCAAGAGCCCGGCCGCCGGCCAAGTCGCCGAGGTGTTCGTCACGGCGGGACAGGCGGTTGAGAAGGGCGCCCCCCTGCTGCGCTTCGTGTAAAAAAGTAAAATCCGGTTATACCCGGATGCCCTGCGCGCTACTTTAAATAGAATGAAACGATTGGGATATGTCGAATCGTTCTTAATTGTTGAATTACAATTAATTATGGGGCGTGCACTTAACATTCATTTAACCAAACTTATACCGGCAATAACTAGTTTTGTACAAATTCTCAGAACATGAAATTAAAAATCACCAATTTCTTCGCTTTGGTACTTGCTTTGGCTTCGGTCACATTGAGTGCGCAAAACGTAACTACTGCGTCGATCAATGGTCGTGTGGTAAGTCAATCAGGCCAGGAGGTCAACGACGCAAAAGTGGTCGTTGTTCACCAGCCAACCGGTAGCCGCTACACAGCGATGACGGATAACAGTGGCCGCTATGCGATAGACGGTCTTCGCATCGGTGGACCATATACAATTGATGTCACTTCGGGCACTGGAAACGAAGAGCTCGGCGGCATTTACCTAAGCCTTGGTCAATCCCTTCGACTCAATGTCACTGTGGGTATGAAAAATACCACTCTTGGCGAAGTTGAGATCGTTGCGACTAAAAATGAGATCTTAAATTCTCAGCGCACGGGCGCCGCCACCAACGTAAAGGTTGAGGCCCTCAACACGCTACCAACGTTTAGCCGCTCGCTTAATGACTTTACCCGTTTGACCCCCCAAAGCCGCCCCTCATCGGTTGCTTCAACTGCGGGTTCAGGAGTGTCGTTTGCTGGCGCAGATAGCCGATTCAACAACTTGACTATTGACGGTTCCATCTTTAACAACAGCTTTGGACTTGCCTCAGGACCAGGTGGTCAGACAAACTCTTCACCGATTTCACTTGATGCAATCGAAGAAGTTCAAGTGAACATCGCTCCTTATGACGTTCGTCAAGGTGGATTCACCGGAGCAGGCATCAACGCCATCACACGTTCAGGTGGCAATGAAGTAAGTGCTTCAGTCTTTTACAATACGCGGAACCAAAACTTCCGCGGAGACACCGTGACGTACCTCGACAAGGACGGCGTTAAAACCGGAAGCGGTCTGAAAATCAATGATTTTGCTGTTAACCAGTTCGGATTCCGCGTTGGAGGTCCGATTAAAAAAGACAAAATCTTCTTCTTCTTGAACGCCGAAGGTGAGCGTCGCATTGACCCCGCAACCTTGTTCACGGCCAACAACAACGACGGTACGACCGATCTTAACGAGACCCGCGTACTGCGCAGCGACCTCGAAGACGTGCGCAACCTGCTCATCAATAAGTTCAACTACAACCCTGGGGCGTTCGAGAACTACAGCAACGAAACCTACAGCGACAAGATCTTGGCTAAGTTTGACTTCAACCTCAACGACAAGAACAAAGCGTGGATTCGCGTCAACTACCTGAAGTCCTACCGCGATGTACTTTCGAGCAACTCGGGCGTCGTGAGCGGTAACCGCAACGGTACCCTTGACGCCTTGAACTTCCAGGGCACGAACTATGTCATCAATAACAACATCTTCTCAACCATTGGCGAACTCAACACACGCGTTAGCAACAAGTTGAGCAATCAGTTCCAAATGGGATTCACCGCGAACCGCGACTTCCGCAGCAGCCGTGCTACGGGCGGACGCTACGATAACGGCGTGTTCCCATTGGTAGACATCATGGAAGAAGGCCGCACCTACATGTCATTTGGTTACGAGCCGTTCACGCCAAACAACATTCTGAATACGAACACGTTCCAGATTCAAAACAACCTGACCTACTACAACGGCAACCACACGGTGACCGCAGGTCTGAACTTCGAAGCCTTCAAATTCGACAACACATTCACCCCGACGTACTACGGTCAGTATGTGTTCAACAGCCTCCAGGACTTCAAAGATGTCGTAAACGGAGCGCCCGGTGCCGATACGCTTGAACTTCGCCGCTATGCGTTGACCTACTCTGCTCTTGAAGAGGGCGCATTGCCCACGGCGACAACCCGCGTGATGATGCCAGGCGCGTACATCCAGGATGTTATCAGCGCTATGGATGACAAGCTGAAAGTAACCGTAGGCGCGCGCATTGACGTGCCCATGTTCGGCAACACGGCGCGCGAAAACGCCCTCGTGAACGACATGAAGTTTATGAACCCCAACGGAGACAGCGTAACCTTCAACACAAGCGAATTGCCTAAGACCAATCCATTGATTTCTCCGCGCATTGGTTTCAACTACGATGTTAAGGGCGACCGCAGCATTCAAGTGCGCGGCGGAACAGGCCTGTTCAGCGGCCGTCCTCCCTTCGTGTGGTTGAGCAACCAAGTGGGCAACAATGGTGTTTTGACCGGTTCAATCCGTCAAGACAACACCACCGACTTCGCCTTCACCGACGACGTTACTGCCCACATTCCATCGAACCCTACTCTGCCTTCATCCTACGCCTTGGCGTTGACAGAACGCGGTTTCAAGTTCCCACAAACCTGGCGCAACAACCTTGCGGTTGACTTCCAGCTTCCAAAGGAGTTTGTGCTGAGCCTCGAGGGCATCTTCAGCAAGACAGTAAATAACATTTACTACTACAACGCCAACCAAACCGCTACTACAGGTACGCGCACCGATGACGGCCGCGACGTGTTTGCAAACTCAAACGGTGGAATGCGCATTAACGGTAGCATCACTGATGCTATTGTTTTAGCGAACACGAACAAAGGCTTCTCATACAGCTTGACCACTAAGCTTGAAAAGCAGTTTAGCAACGGATGGTACTTCATGTCGGCCTATAACTTTGGCGAAGCCAAGGATATCATGACCGGAGGATCGATTGCCTACTCATCATGGCGCGACCAACTGACAGTGAACGGCAACAACCATGCGGGTCTTTCGTACAGCGACTTCGACCAGCGTCACCGTGCCATCGCAGCTGGTAGCTACCGCAAAAACTGGGGTAAGAACGCCGCTACAACCGTGAGCTTGTTCTATCAAGGTTACAACCAAGGCCGCGCTTCATTCAGTGTAATCGGAGACCTTAACGGCGACTTACTTGCCGCAAACGACCTCCTCTATGTTCCGACTGCAACAGAGCTTGACGCAATGGATTTCGCTGACATCGTGAGCAGCGGCACCGTACTCTTCACGGCTGCCGACCAGAAAGCTGCATTTGAAAGCTACATCACTAGCAACACGTACCTCAACAGCATCCGTGGCCAGTTCTCTGAGCGCAACGCTTTGGTACTCCCTTGGTTGAACTTGTTTGACTTGAACCTGGTTCAGGACTTCAGCGTGAAAGTGGGTGGTAAGAAGCAGAATCTGCAACTCCGCGCCGACTTTTACAACATCGGAAACATGTTCAATAGCAGCTGGGGTGTAAGCGACCGCGTCGTAATGACCCGTCCGCTTACCTACGCCAAAGTTGACGGCGAATACAAGTACCAGTTTACCCGCACTGCCGGTGAACTGCGCACGGAGATCTACGATCCGAGCGTTACTCTTGGTGACGTATGGCAAGCACAGATTGGCATTCGCTACAGCTTTAACTAAGCCGTACCGGTTTAAATGCGAAGCCGCCCCTCACGGGGCGGCTTTTTTTATTCCATAAAGTCGGACAGATCGCGGCGATCTTTTTTGGTCGGTCGGCCCAATCCCCCGTAACCCGCTGACGCGCGCTGGGCAAATTCCCAAAGCTCACGGCGTTCACGCTCCTCGGGCGGCGTAACCTCACGCAGTAGGCCAGAAACTAAGGAAGCACTAACGCGAGTCCTCGGAAGCCCTAGAATTTCAAAATGCTGTTGATATCCCGTTCGACGCAGCACCAGCACTTCGCCCGGCTTGACGTCGCGGCTGGCTTTGATCTCGGTTCCGCCGATGCTGACCTGACCCGAACGCAGCGCCTCGGCAGCGGTTGCGCGGGTTTTAAAGAGCCGAACCGCCCACAAATAGACGTCGGCCCGCACGGCTTAGCCTACTTGAATCAGCTGTGAGAAGTCGGCACGGCGGGCGCGAATGGCCTCCTCGGTCAAATCCATCATGCGCTCGGGGCCAAAGGCTTCCACACAGAAGCTGGCCATGGTCGCGGCGTACATGAGTCCGCGCTTCATGCTGTCGAAGCTGTAGTCGCCCACGCTGTCGAGGTAGCCCACAAATCCGCCCGCAAACGTGTCGCCTGCACCAGTGGGGTCAACCACGTCGGCCAACGGAAGCGCCGGAGCAAAGAAGATCTCATCATTCTCGCCGAACAGCAACGCGCCGTGCTCGCCCTTTTTCAGGATGAGAATTTTGGGCCCCATTGCGCGGATGGCGCGGGCCGCCTTGACGAGGTTGTGCTCGCCGCTGAGCTGACGCGCTTCTTCGTCGTTCACGGTCAGCACATCCACCTTGGTCAGCATTTTGCGCAGGTCGTCGGGCGTGTTTTCAATCCACAGGTTCATGGTGTCCATCACCACCAACTTGGGTCGGGTCGGAAGCTGTTCCACCACACTCATCTGAATCGCCGGAACCAGGTTGCCGAGCATCAGCACGTCGCAATTTTTGGCGGAATCCGGAACTTTTGGGTTAAAATGCTCAAGTACGTTGAGCTGGGTGTCCAACGTATCGCGGCTGTTCATGTCCAGGTGGTACTTGCCCTTCCAGAAAAACGTCTTTTGGCCGGCCATTACTTCAAGTCCCTCGGTGCGAACGTTGTGGCGGTTGAGCATGTCGATGTGAGCTTGCTCAAAGTCTTCTCCAACCACCGAAACCAGGTGTACAGGTTTAGTCAAGTAGCTCGCACTCAGGCCAATGTAGGTGGCAGATCCGCCAAGGATTCGTTCGCGAACCCCGAATGGGGTCTCTAGTCCGTCGTAGGCAACCGTGCCAATTACCAGTACACTCATGATTTGTAGGTTTTGCTGGCAAAGATACCGGCCATCTGCTCTTGCTTGGATGGCTGGCGCGTCGTATTATTGCAGCCCTTTTTACAGGAAATTCCTCCTTAGCTCAGTTGGTTAGAGCATCTGACTGTTAATCAGAGGGTCGCTGGTTCAAGTCCAGCAGGAGGAGCCCCACAAACCCCGCCAGTGATGGTGGGGTTTTTTGTTGATTGTTAGGTGGTTACAGTAAAATTATTGGATTGCAAGGGTTGAAGATCATTTATTTATTGAAGCGTTCAAATTACGAAATCGCAAATAAATGCTCGCCTCTCGAACCAGATGGAGGTAAAATATTCGTTGGCATTCGTTAGTCGGGCCCGTTGGCAATCCCTCGGTTTTTGTACCTTCATGCTTCAAACAACTTACATGTACCAAGCGCTAGTAATTGACCGTG
>CAIJMB010000178.1 GCA_903821715.1 uncultured Flavobacteriales bacterium | reverse complement strand
AGCTCACGGGAATCGGCATGTTCAAAACCGCATGGCCGCGTGGTAACCTAAGGCCCATCAAGCCTACTCGCCGACCTGAAAAATTTCATTTTTATTCGGCGACACGAATTGGTTCCGATTCCGCCGCCAAAAAAGCGATGGATTTTACCGAAGCTATATACCGCAACGTGCTTCGCGTCCAGCAATCGCTCTTAGCAGACACGGTAGAGTACCACGACGGCCTGGGCGAATACGGAATCTACAGCCGTGCCGAAGTCCTCGACCTACTCGACCACCGCGCTACAGACCACCAGCACCACTTAATTCGCTTCACCTCGGTGATTCCATGGACCATGCTTCGGTTTGGCCGCGAAATGGCTGTGGTCGTGACCTATGAGGACTGGCAAAACCGAGACGGGAGCACGGCGGTCTACTCGTTCTGCCGCCTCTATTTTTTTGACGAAAAGGGCAAAATCAACAACTTCGTGTTCACCCGGCGCCGCGTGCATCCGGTGGGGCGCTACCCGCTGGTCGACTAGCTACAGGCCGAGTTCGCGCAGCAGCGCGGCGATGCGCTTGGCCGCGGTCTCTTCACTTTTTGCGGAACCAATCACGTGCAAGTGGTTGCGCTGCCGCCCCGGGAGCAGCCGCTGAAACGCGACCTCGATGTCGGGGTCAAACTCAAACACCTCGGCGAGGGCCTCGGGTACGGGCATCCCGTATCGGCTCGTGTCAGTCCTCAGGCTCATCTGGGCCAAGCTGCCCACCCGCAGTCCGTGGGCGTCGAGGCGCGCCTTCGACACCATGATCATGAATTCGCCGGGGCCGGCGCTGCCGAGGGCGCAGGACCATTCCTCTCCGTCGTTGAGCTGCGCCACCAAACGTTTGATTTTGGCTTCGCGAATCGGCGCCGACACCTCGGGCGGAACCGGCGCGTAGCGCATTCCGCCCAGCACCTCACTGACCGAGATGGTCGTGGCAAATTCCCAGGTGGCGTCCACGGGGGTTTAGATGTGCGTCATCATGTCGTCCACGAGGGCGTCGAGGTCGTAGCGCGGACTCCAGCCCCAATCGCGGCGCGCTTCGGCGTCGTCGATGCGCTGGGGCCAGCTGTTGGCGATGGCCTGGCGAAAGTCCGGGGCGTAGTCCATCGTGAATCCCGGCATGCGCTGGGCGATGGCGGCGGCGAGTTCCGCCGGAGTAAAGTCCACAGCTGCCACGTTGTAGCTGGTGTGCACGCTCAGCGACTCTTTAGGGGCGGCCATGAGCTGAAGGGTGGCGCGAATGGCGTCCTCCATGTGCATCATCGGCAGGCGGGTTTCGGCATCCAAGAAGCTCGTGTAGCGTCCGTCGCGACGGGCCGCATGAAAGATGTCGATGGCGTAGTCGGTGGTTCCGCCCCCGGGGGGCGTCTTCCACGAAATCAGGCCCGGGTAGCGCAGCGAGCGCACGTCCACGCCAAACTTTTGGCGGTAGTACTGGCACCAGAGTTCGCCGGCGAGCTTACTGACGCCGTAGACGGTGGTCGGATCCATGACGGTGTACTGCGGCGTGTCTACGCGGGGCGTGGTCGGTCCAAAGGCAGCGATGGACGAAGGCCAAAACACGCGGTCGAGCAAGCCCTCTTTGGCCATGTCGAGCACGATAAAGAGCGTGTCCATGTTCAGCGCCCATGCCTTGTCGGGCATTTTTTCGCCGGTGGCGCTCAGCATCGCGACAAGCTGGTAGACTTCGCGAATGCCTTCGCGCGCTACGAGCGCGCGCACCGCCGCCGCATCCGTGGCGTCGAGGGCCACAGCAGGTTGGATTAAGGCGTCCGCCCGAAGGTCCGCCGCCCACACGTTTTCTGGGCCGCGCTCGCTGCGAAGGGCCGCCACGAGTTCGGTGCCAATCTGGCCGCCGGCTCCGAGAACTAAAACCTTGTTCATAGGTCCAAAGTTAGGTTCCGAACGGGCGCGTTGGGGACTGATGAATGTCATGTTCCGCACTCGGCAAGATTGCCGAACTTTGTACCATGGACCCTTCGCACGACCCGCAATCCGATTCGCCCAAAAAGCGCCGAAAGCCTGCGCTGCGCAACCTCTACGACCGCGCCACCTTGGAGCGCCGTCTGGCGGCCGAGCCCTTTGCGCGCCGTACCGTGTCGTTCTACCGCTACGTGCGCCTTGACGACCCCAAGGCCGTGCGCGACCAACTTTTTGCAGAATGGGATGCGCTGGGCGTCTTTGGCCGAGTCTACGTCGCCCGCGAGGGCATCAACGCCCAAATCAGCGTGCCCGAACCCCACTGGGCCGCCTATGCCGACGCCCTGTATGCGTGGACGGAATTCGACCGCATGCCCTTTAAGTTCGCCGTCGAAGACGACGGGAAGTCCTTTTTGAAGCTGACCATTAAGGTCCGCCACCAAATTGTGGCCGACGGCCTCGCCGAAGACGAGTACGACGTGACCGACGTGGGCCGCCACTTGACCGCCGCCGAGTGGAACGAGCTCATGAAGGCCGGCAACGCCGTGGTGGTCGACATGCGCAACCACTACGAGTCCGAAGTCGGCCACTTCGTGGGCGCGGTGCTGCCCGAGGCCGACACCTTTCGCGAGGAGCTGCCCGAGGTGCTCCAAAAACTGCGCGGCAAAGAGGACGCTCCGGTGCTGCTGTACTGCACGGGCGGAGTCCGCTGTGAAAAAACCTCAGCCTACCTGAAGCACCACGGGTTTCAGAACGTCAACCAGCTGCACGGCGGAATCATCGACTACATCCGCCAAGTGAAGCAGGAGGGCCTCGAAAACACGTTCAAGGGCGTGAATTTCGTGTTTGACGAACGCCTCGGTGAGCGCATCAGCGACGACGTCATCGCCCACTGCCACCAGTGCGGAACCCCCTGGGACCTCCACACCAACTGCGCGAACAAAGCCTGCAACCTGCTGTTTTTGCAGTGTCCGAGCTGCGCGACCGAGCACGAAGGCACCTGTTCCGCCGAGTGCCACGAAGTCATTCACCTGCCCGACGAGGCGCAGGCCGAAATCCGCCGCAACGTCGGCGCCCAAGGCGGAGCCAAGCGCTTCCACCGCGCCCGCCCCGAAGAATTCAACCAGGGCGCTTTTGCCCCCAAAACCACGTAACACAACCCTCGTTATGCCGTTCTACCACCAACTCGGAAGCATTCCCGCCAAGCGCCACACGGTGTTTGAAAAGGCCGACGGATCGGGCATTCACTACGAACAGCTCTTCGGAACCGAAGGCTTTCACGGAATGGCCTCGCTGCTCTACCACCTGCACCGCCCGACGATGATCCGCACGATTTCGGAACCCGTCGACGCCCGCCCCGTTGCCGCCCTCGGCCACAACCTCAACCCGCGCATGCTCCAGGGCTTCAACGTGAAGCCCGCCGAAGACTTTTTGGCGTCGCGCACCACGGTGCTCTTCAACGACGACGTGGCCCTGCAGAACGCGGCGCCCACGCGCGGAACCGACGGCTACTTCTACAAAAACGGCGACTCTGACGAGCTCATTTTTGTGCACCAAGGCAGCGGCGTGCTGACTTCGCTGTTCGGAACCCTCGCGTTCGGCGAGTGGGACTACCTGGTGATTCCGCGCGGAACCATCTACCAAATCACCTTCGATACGCCCGACAACCGCCTCTTCATCACCGAGTCGCGGTCTCCGATTTTGACACCCAAGCGCTACCGCAACGAGTTTGGCCAGCTCCTCGAGCACTCGCCATTCTGCGAACGCGACCTGCGCCGACCGACCTACTTGGCGCCCACCGACGCCCTGGGCGAATTCACCATCAAGATCAAAAAAGAGGGCCTGATCTACGACGTGGTCTACGCGTCGCACCCGTTTGACGTGGTGGGCTGGGATGGCTACCACTACCCCTACGCCTTCAACGCGCGTGACTTTGAGCCGATCACCGGCCGCATCCACCAGCCGCCGCCCGTGCACCAAACGTTTGAGGGCCACAACTTCGTGGTCTGCACGTTTGCGCCCCGTATGTACGACTACCACCCCAAGGCGATTCCGGCCCCCTACAACCACTCGAACATTGACTCTGACGAGGTGCTGTACTACGTCGACGGCGACTTTATGAGCCGCAACCACGTCGAAAAGGGCTTTATTTCGCTGCATCCGGGCGGAATTCCACACGGTCCGCACCCCGGCGCCTACGAGCGCTCGATCGGCCAAAAGGAAACGCACGAGCTCGCCGTAATGGTCGACACCTTTCGCCCACTGCGCCTGACGCAGGCCGCCCTCGACATCGAGTGGCCGAACTATACCCAATCTTGGCTTTAACGAGTTGCTAGTTACTAGTTGCTCGTTGGCTTTAATTTCGCACCATGTCTGATTTTCTACCCTTGAACGGCACCGACCACGTAGAGCTCTACGTCGGCAACGCCAAGCAGTCCGCCCACTACTTTAAAACGGCCTTTGGCTTTCAGGATCTGGCCTATGCCGGACTCGAAACCGGACTCAAAGACCGCACGTCCTACGTCCTGAAGCAGGACAAGATCGTCCTCGTCCTCACCTCGGCGCTGACGGCTTCGAGCCCCATCAACGACCACTTGGTCACGCACGGCGACGGCGTCAAAAATGTAGCCCTATGGGTCGACGACGCCACCCAAAGCTGGAAGGAGACGACTTCGCGCGGCGCCGAATCCGCCTTTGAGCCCTACACCCTGACCGACGAGCACGGCAGCGTGGTGATGGCCGGAATCAAGGCCTACGGCGACACCGTGCACGTGTTTGTGGAGCGCACAAACTACCGCGGCGCCTTTATGCCCGGCTACATTCCGCTGAACCGCGAGTTTCAGCCCGCCGACTGCGGACTGAAGTTCATCGACCATATGGTCGGCAACGTGGGCTGGGGCGAAATGAACACCTGGGTCGAGTTCTACGCCAAGGTGATGGGTTTCAACCAGCTGGTTTCGTTTGACGACAAAGACATCAGCACCGAGTACACCGCCCTGATGTCCAAGGTGATGAGCAACGGAAACGGGCGCATCAAGTTTCCGATCAACGAGCCGGCCGAGGGCCGCAAAAAGTCGCAGATCGAGGAATACATCGACTTCTACGGCGGACCGGGCGTGCAGCACCTGGCGCTGGCCACCGACAACATCATCGAGACCGTCACGGCCCTGCGTGCCCGCGGCGTCGACTTTTTGATGGTGCCCGACACCTACTACGACGAGGTGCTCGACCGTGTGGGCGAGATTGACGAAGACTTGGCTCCGCTTCGCGAGCTCGGAATCTTAGTCGACCGCGACGACGAGGGCTACCTTCTTCAGCTGTTCACTAAGCCGCTGATGGACCGTCCCACCGTCTTCATCGAAATCATCCAGCGCAAGGGCGCCAAGTCCTTCGGAAAAGGCAACTTCAAAGCCCTCTTCGAATCCATCGAGCGCGAGCAGGAACGCCGGGGCACGCTGTAGTGACGGCGGTGGCGCTCCGCCTGTGCGGACCGCACGAAACGCAAAGCGGGGGCCCTGAGGCCCCCGCTTTTTTTATTTCGTTATCCCGTCAGCCTTACTGCTGCTGCTGGATTCCGAACTGTTGGGCGTACTTCTCGTAGAGCTGTACCAACGGGTCGGCTTGGTAGGCCTCTTGAGTAAGCGCCATGCCCACCGTGTACTGCAGGTTCATGCGCGCCAGCATTTGCAGGTACTGCATGTTGGCCTCGACCTCGCTGCGCACCTGGCGGGCCTGCTTGCCCTTAAACTGCGCAAAGTATTCGAGTCGCTGCACGATGTCGGTCTTGAAGCCTTCGGCCATGGCCTTGGCAGATTCGGCGTCCCCGGCCACGTAGTAGCCCTCAATCAACCCGAGTGAGAAGTAGTCGTAGCCCAACTTGGACACCGGCATCTTGCTCGTTGCGGTATTGAGCACCTCAATGGCCTTCTCGGTTTGTCCCGCGCGAGCGAGGGCGTTGGCCGTGCGCGCATAGGTGGCGCGCAGGTTGAAGGTCGAGCGGCGCACCGTCTCATCCAAGAACACATCCGGAACCTCCATATTGCCAAAGTTGAACTTGCCGGCGGCTCCCTCAGGATTCACCATCAGGTTGTAGCACTTCTCGGTGTTGACCGAACCGAACTCGTAGCCGTTGCCGGCTCCGGCCGAAGCCGTCGGAACAAATCGGTACACCAAGCCCTCGAGCTGAAGGTAGTCCTGCAGCCAGAAGAACGAGCTGGGTGAGCTTCCGACCGTGGTCGAGAAGTAGATGGGGCGGCTCCAGTCGTTGTGCGCGATCAGGTCGATCACCATCAGGTCGCGCTTGGCGACGATGCTGCTGCCCCAGTTCCAGTCGATGTACTCGGGGATGGCCGTCGAATCGTTGGCGAGGCCTGCCTTGACCACGTCGGCCTTACTCACGGGAACCCGGAAGTTCTTCATGGGGAAGAACGGAAGCTTTTTGGGGCTGTCGGTTCCGGCAAACGCGGTGAACATCACGCCGTCGTCACTGCGCTTGGCGTAGTCCAAGAAGTCCTGAACGTACCAGCGGCCCTTGAGGCCCATGTCCTGGAAGTACAGCACGTCGCGGGTGCCCTGCACGTACTCTTCTTTGCTGAAGGTGAACGGAACCGGCTCGCTGTCGTAGAACTTGCGCTTCATCATGTCGATGTACCAGTCCGTGTTGAGCAGCGACAGGTTGACGATGCGCACGTCGGTGCGGTACCCCTCTACCTCTTGCAGGTACCACAGCGGGAAGGTGTCGTTGTCTCCGTTGGTGAACAGGATCGCGTTGGGTTCACAACTGTCGAGGTACATCTTAGCGATGTCGCGGGCCGCGTAGCGGTTGCTGCGGTCGTGGTCGTCCCAGTTCTCGGCCACCATCAGCGTCGGAATCCCTAGGGTCAGCACCGTCACGCCAAGCGCAAGCGCCGTCGAGCGGTACTTGGCGAGCAACTCGTACAGAGCTACCACTCCGAGTCCGACCCAAATCGCGAAGACGTAAAAGGATCCGACAAAGGCATAGTCGCGCTCGCGCGGCTCAAACGGCTTGTGGTTGGTGTACACCACAATGGCCAGGCCGGTGAACAAGAACAGCAGCGTGATCACCCAGGCATTGCGCTGGTCGCGCTTGGCCTGAAACCACAACCCCAGCAATCCCAGCAGCAGCGGTAGGGCGTAGTAGTAGTTGCGGCCCTCTTGCTTCGCCATCGAATCCGGTAAGTTCGACTGCGGCCCAAGGCGCATCTCGTCGATGAAGTCGATGCCGGTCATCCAGTTGCCGTTGATCAGCTCGTAGCGGTTCTGGTCGTCGTTCTGGCGTCCAGCAAAATTCCACATAAAGTAGCGGAACCACATCTGGCCCACCTGGTAGTCCATGAAGTACTTGAAGTGCTCCGAGAAGGTGATTTTTTGGTCAGGATTAGCGCCAAAAATCCGTTGGTAGTTCTCAACGTGGTCAGCCTGGTCAGACCACATGCGCGGAAAGAATCCGACCTCGTCTTTGGCGTAGTTCGGCTTGGCCGCCTTGCCGTCGTTGACGACCTCGTACTTTCCAGTGGTCTCGCTGTAGAGGTAGGCGGGCGATCCGTCGGCGTAGGGCTTGCGGCTGTCGAGCTTGCTGTTGAAGCTCTGCCCGTAGAGCACCGGCCAGTCTCCGTACTGCTCACGATTGTAGTAGGCCAAGAGCGACATCGCGTCCTCTGGGTTGTTCTCGTCAATCGGCGTGTTGGCGTTCGAGCGGATGGCCAGCACCACAAAGCTCGAGTAGCCGATCAGCAGCATCACGACGGCCAAGATTCCCTGCTCGACAAGGGGGCGGTTGGTCTTAACGGCCCAGCGGATTCCGAAGTACACGCCCGCAATCAATGCGAGCACCATCAGCACCGAACCCGTGTTTTTGGGCAAGCCAATGCTGTTGACAGCGGTGATTTCAAAGAATCCGAACAAGCGCAAAATGACCGGAATAATCACGGCAAATACGAGGGCCAGCACAAACACCGATACGGCGTTGGCCACCACCCACGTCTTCCAGGTCACCTTGGGGTAGTTCTTGTAGAAGTAGATCATGACGACCGCTGGAATGGTCAAGAAGACCAGGATGTGAACCCCCACCGAGAGTCCGGTCAGGTAGGCCACCAGCAGCAGCCAGCGGTTGGCGCGCATGTCGTGGTCCGCCGCGGCCTCCCACTTGAGCGCTGCCCAAAAGGCCACAGCCGTAAAGAAGCTCGACATGGCGTACACCTCACCCTCGACGGCGCTGTACCAGAATGAGTCCGACCACGTGAAGGCCAAGGCGCCCACGAGGCCCGAGCCCAGTACGGCGATGTTTTGGCCAAGGGATTCCTCGCCGCGCACCAATTTTTTGGCCAGCATGGTGATGGTCCAAAATAAGAAGGGGATCGAGAGGGCCGAAGACAGTCCGCTCGTATAGTTGACCCAGTAGGCCTGCTTCGTCACGTCGCCCAGGGCGAGCTGCGACATCACGTTGGCCACGAGCTGAAATACGGGGGCACCCGGAGGGTGTCCGACCTCAAGCTTGACTGAGGTAGTGATGTATTCCCCACAGTCCCAGAAGCTTACGGTGGGCTCCATGGTGAGGGTATAGGTGACGAGGGCGACTACGAAGGTCGTCCAGCCGAGGGCGTTGTTCCAGAAACGGTAGTTGTTCATTGCTGCAGTCGTTGAGACGGAGCAGCGAAGATACCGAATCCTTACAAGTCGAGGGTCAAATCCACGCCCAATTTGCCTGCAATGAGCTTGTGCAGCTTGGCGTTGAGCGAAGGGTGGTCGATTCCAGCCAAGGCGTCCTCGGCAAAAGCCAGCATGAGCAGGGCGCGGGCTTCGGGCTCTTTGATTCCGCGGGCGCGGAGGTAAAAGAGCGCGTCCTCGTCGAGCTGGCCCACGGTGCAGCCGTGAGAACACTTCACGTCGTCCGCAAAGATTTCGAGCTGGGGCTTAGTGTTAACCTCGGCGCGCTCGTGCAGCACCAAGTTGGCGTTCTGCTGGTAGGCGTCGGTCTTTTGGGCGTCCTCGTGCACGT
>CAIJMB010000177.1 GCA_903821715.1 uncultured Flavobacteriales bacterium | reverse complement strand
CTCAACGGCTAAGCACTTCCTGCTGTTTTGTGTTTTTTTCAGGCCCCACTGGGGCCTGTTTTTTTGCTCCCGAAGCATCAACGGCACATGGCGATCTGCGAATTATCTTGGCCGGATGAACACTGTACTCCGTTCCGCACTATTGGTCGCCGCGTTGGCGACGTTCGCCCCTCAGGTAGCCGCTCAGTCTAAGTCTAAGAAGGGCAAGGCGCCGGTGAGTGCCCCGGCTCCGTCCGATAAAAAAGTGACGATTGCCTCAAAGCTCAAAACCACGGTCGCGTACGATGGCCTTATGAAGGTCTACCAAGACACCGTAGATGGCAAACTGTATCTCAAGCTGAGCACAGACCAACTCAACCGCGAGTTCATATACTGGAGCTATGCAGAGAATGGTGTGGCGAGTGTCGGATTTAACCGCGGATCGTTCCGTGCCAACGAGGTGTTTGTGATCCGCCGCTACTTCGATCAAATTCAATTCGAAACTCAAAATACAGGCTACTATTTTGATCCTTCGTCAGCATTGAGTAAGTCGGCAGAAGCAAACATTAGCCCCGCCGTGCTTCTCAGCGAGAAAATTGTGGCAGAGGATCCGACTAAAGGCGAAGTCTTGATTGAGGCGACGGGATTGTTTTTGGGCGAGGCACTTGATCGCATCAAAGGTCCTTCGCAGCCCGGCAGTCGTGAATTTGGCCTAGGATCATTGAGCAAGACCAAGTCGCGCGTGGCAAAAGTTCGGGCATACCCTGAAAACACCGACGTGGTCGTAGACCTTGTGTACGACAATCCGAATGGTGTCGGTGGAGGCCCCGACGTGACCGACGCCCGCTACGTGACCGTTCGCTTGCAGCACAGCATTTTGGCGATGCCCTCGGCGGAATTTGTTCCGCGTCGCGATGACCCCCGCGTGGGCTACTTCGGCCAGCAGATCAATGATATGACGAGCCCTAAGGCAGCCAACTACCGCGACGTGATCAATCGCTGGAACCTGGTTAAGAAAGACCCCGAGGCCGCAGTCAGTGAGCCAGTAAAACCCATTACCTGGTGGATTGAGAACACGACACCGCTTGAGTTTCGCCCCATCATCCAGCGCGCTGGAGAGGCCTGGAACGAGGCCTTTGAGCAGGCCGGTTTTAAGAATGCCATTGTGGTTAAGGTTCAGTCCGACACGGCAACTTGGGATGCCGGCGACGTGCGCTACAACGTGCTGCGCTGGACCTCGAGCCCCTTTCCGCCCTTTGGTGGATACGGTCCGAGCTTCACCAACCCGCGCACGGGCGAAATCCTCGGAGCCGACATTATGCTCGAGTACGTATTTGTGGCAAATCGCCTGAAGCAAGCAGCTCTATACAACAACCTCGGATTAGTGGACGCTTTGGCGCCCGACGAGCACGTGGCGGAGGGCCACGACCACGCGGCATGCCAGGCGGGTCAGTACCTGCAGCAATCTACACTATTTGGCATGCACGCCCTCGCGGCCCAAGGTGCGTCAGAGGAGCAAAAGCTGAGCTACCTCGAAGAGTCTCTGTTTTACCTGATTCTGCACGAAATGGGCCACACCTTTGGCCTGAATCACAACATGAAGGCCTCGCAACTGCACCTGCCTAAAGACCTTCACAACCGAGAGCTTACCGAGCGCGTGGGTCTCGTCGGTTCGGTAATGGACTACCCCGCGGTCAACATCAGCGTTGACCCCGCCAAGCAAGGCCAGTATTTTACGACCAAGCCCGGTCCCTACGACTTGTGGGCCATCAACTACGGCTACAGTCCGTCATTGTCTGATGCGGACGCCGAAGAGGCCCGCCTTCAGCAAATTTTGGCTCGCAGCACTGAGCCCGCGCTCACCTTTGGCAACGACGCCGACGACATGCGTTCGCCGGGTAAGGCCATCGACCCGCGCGTGAATGTCAACGACATGTCGGGCGATGCCATCACCTACAGTGTTGAGCGCTTTCAGCTCGTCAATAAACTCTACGGAACCCTACTTAGCAACTACCGTCAAGACGGCCAGAGCTACCAAGAGCTTGTGCAGGCTTACTCGATTTTAGGCGGAGAAATGAATAACGCCGCCGCTGCCGTAAGCCGCTACATCGGAGGGGTTTATGTAGAGCGCGGGTACAATGGACAGCCGGGAGCTAAGGATCCGTTCACCCCCGTTTCGTTGGCGGATCAGAAGCGAGCTATAAATGCGTTGCGCACCTACCTGTTTGCGCCCAACGCATTTGATGCGGCGGCTCCTGTGTGGAAGTACCTGCAGCAGCAGCGCCGCGGATTTGGATTCTTCAGCCAGACCGAGGACCCCAAAATCCATGATCGCAGCCTCGCAATGCAGCGCAACGTACTCTCACACGTGCTGCACCCCTCAGTGATGAAGCGTCTGACGGATGCGAAGCTCTACGGAAACCAGTACAGTGTTGCGGCGATGACTACCGACCTCACTGACGCCGTTTTTGCAGCGGACTGGACTACGTCAGTGAATGGATTCCGCCAGAATCTTCAGCTTGATTATGTGGATCGCTTGATTGACATTGCGGGATTGGGCGAAAAAGAGGCCCCTGGATTTGACCGACCGTCGCAGTCGGCAGCGTTGGCCCAAATTCAGCGCATCCGTCAGCTGGTGCGAAGCAACCCAGGCATAGATGCCGAAACCAAAGCCCACCGCGCGCATTTGGCCCTAAAATTGGATAAGGCCCTGGACTAAGTCCTACGAGCCATGCGAATTACCTTACGCGTCCGAATCTTCATCGCCATGTTTATGCTGGTGGTGCTGGGTTTTGGCGCCACAGGTATTGTCAGCTTTTTGCACTTCAAAGCTGAAGAGGTAGAATACCGCCGTGAGCGCCTGAAGCGCAAGGAGCAAGCTATGGAGGCGCACGTTGCGCACGAGCTGCAGCGCGCGCTGGGGTCCGACATCAGTGAGTCCGACTTGTTGGCGGTCCTTCACGAGGAACTCTGCTCGATTAGTGCCATCCACCAGATGGATGTGGCGCTGTATACCATGGGAGGGGAATTGCTTTTGTCTTCGAATATGACATTGGTCGACGACGGGGTGCTTCCCTCGCGTCTTCCCGAATTGGTCCACAGCAGGCGAAACCAAATTTTGAGTATTGCGAATTCGGAGCAATCAGATGAAGAAATGCTTTTGTACACTGCCGAGCTTGAAGACGCTTCAGGCCTTCCGGTTGCGCTCATGGTGGTTCCGTACCATTCAAAATTGGAGCTGCCGCGTGAAGACATGGCGTTTTTTAGGGCGCTCGCGTGGCTCCACCTAGTTCTCTTCGTTGCGGCGACGTACTTCGCCTACCTATTGTCCCGGAGCATTACCCAGGGGCTGGATGCCGTGGGCAATGCCATGAAGGGCAATCCCGAAAATGGCTCGAGTAATCCGCGGCCCGTCGCGTGGAAGTCCAAGGATGAAATTGGACAACTTGTGGACTCGTACAACCGAATGGTGCACGAAACGCTTGAAAATGCAAAGGCACTTGCGCTGGCCGAAAAAGAGAATGCGTGGCGCGAAATGGCGCAGCAAGTGGCACACGAAATCAAGAATCCATTGACGCCCATGCGCTTGATGACCCAGCTTCATGCGAGCAAAGCCAAGAGCCTCACTCCCGAAGATGTCAAGGAGTATGCCGAGGCCATGCTTGCTCAGATTGACGCGATGTCTGCAGTAGCAGGAGACTTTAGTGAGCTCGCTAAAATCACCACGGGGGTGCTTCGCCCAGTGGATTTGACGGTGGTGCTTCGGCGCGTTCAGCTGGCTTATCCGGGCCTTGAATTGGCTGTTCCGCATGGGGACTGGGTGGTTCGCGGAACCGAAGATTCGCTTCTCAGGGTGTTCAATAACCTTCTGAACAATGCGCTCGACGCCGTGCCCGATGGCCGGACTCCTTCGCTGGCCCTTACCGTTCGCGACGACGAGGGCGCCGTGTTGATTTCAGTGAGAGACAACGGTGGAGGAATCGATTCCGCCCGATGGGAAGCCATTTTTGAACCGCATTTTACGACCAAGTCCACAGGTTCTGGCCTTGGGTTGGCGATGGTCAAGTCCATCGTGTCCGGAATGGGTGGTCGAGTGTGGATCGAATCCTCAGACGGTAAGGGAACTGAAGTTATGCTTCGGGTTCCGCGCGCTGAATCTGCATGATTTGCTGTGTGCCCCCGAACCGTTCGGGGCGAAGAGTGCTTTGATAGCCCCGCGGAATCAGCTGGGCCCAGTCCTCTTTGCTGAAGTACACGCTGGCGTAGGATTCGGGCTTCAATTGGTCTTCGAGTTCGGGGAGCGCGGATTCTTCAGTGGTGGCATAGGTGCGCGTGGCTGGCACAAAGTCGTGAAGGGTAACGAGCAGCGCTCCGCCGGGCGTGAGGAGTTCGCACAATCGGCGCAGTTCGGCGCGCGCCACATCCATGTGCAAGTGCGTAAACACAGAACCGGCGACAATAAGGTCTGCGGATTGGCCATTCCAAGGCTGGGCACCCCATTGGGCTTGCTGAAAGGACATTGCAGCGGCTTTGGGGTCGTAGACCCAGCGCTGTGCGGTGGGGAATTCTAATGCCAAAAACCGTCCGACACGGCCATACCCCCCCCCGAAGTCCAAAATGCTTGTGGCGGCGGGCGCCGTGCGTTTGGCCACCTGGGTGAGCTCGCGGCCCGTGCTAAAGTACTCGGTGATGGCGCGGGTCCAGGCTCCGCCCGAAGCGCTCAGGGGGTAGCGAAACATGGCGTCAGCGCGGTGAATCGCCGTGGACACGCCGTCAAGCCCCTCGGGCAACCACGGAAGGGTCAGCGTCTCAGGCAGGTGCTGCTGCTGCACGGCCGCCAATGCGTCCACGCGGCGGCGCAGGACGTCAAGGGCGTCGCGGTTTTCGCCGATGCCCGACTTGTTTTGAAACCAACGTTGAAGGCGCTTGAGCACAGAAAGTATCTTTGGAACGGCCAAAGTACGCCATCTCTCCAACCCAACACGAAGTATTATGT
>CAIJMB010000176.1 GCA_903821715.1 uncultured Flavobacteriales bacterium | reverse complement strand
GACGGTCCATGTGCCGCTCGACCGAGACAAAAAAGCTGTCGAGGTCCATATGAAGCACTACGCGATCCACCGTGCATCAAGCCACATTTTGGTTCAGTGAGCGGCGCAACGCATGCACTTCACTCTGCAGGTTCTCAAGACGAGCTAAAATCACTTGATCCATACTTGGCTTTGCGTTCAAATCCAGCTGAATAAAGCCTTGAACCTTCCATACCTCAATCAATTCATCCACATGCACGCTGTACGGACTGTAGATTGGATTGTCGGATACAAGGTCTACGCAACCGTTCTCTGCGATTCTGTTGATTGCTCGCTTGAAGACTACCCCTTGCTCTTGAGTCAAGAATACATAGAGCTCGTTCGTCTTAATGCTACGCCAGTCCTGTACATAGCTGGAAATCACATAGGATCCTGACACCACGGGAAGCATACTGTCTCCTTGAATCTGAAACACCCTGCGCGTCTCTTCTTGAGCGAATTCCGGAAGCGGAAGCCCGAACTGTGGAAGCGCTTCAATGAAGTCTAAGTCCCCATAGCCACCTAAGTAACCTGCCGCGGCCTTGACCGGGACCACGGTGACGCGCTCGCGCCCCGCCTCAGAATCCACTGCCACCGTGAGAATTCGAAGCTTTTGACCCGAAAGCTCTTGAGGCGATCGAGCCTCGCCGAGCACAAGTGAGTCGATGCTGCACGCAAAGAGTTGGGCCATCGCCTTGAGTGTATCAAGCTTGGGTTCAGCCCTACCCTCTTCGTACGAGCCTACTTGGGCACGACTTATGCCAAGTCGGTCCGCGAGCTGGGACTGGGTCCAACCCTTTGCTTTTCGGTGGTTCTTTAAGTGTTCCGCGAGTGTCATGTTTCAAAAATTAGTATGCTAATATAGTTAGCATAATTGAATGATGCAAATTTTTTTTAGATCGGAGATCCAGCCATGGCATGTCCCGCAATCCACCCCGTCGTCCACGCCGCCTGAAAGTTGAAACCACCCGTAAGCGCATCAATATCAAGAACTTCACCCGCAAAATAAAGCCCCGAGACGACCCGACTCTCCATGGTTGAAAACGAGACTTCGCTCAGCGAAATTCCGCCCGCAGTGACAAACTCATCCTTGTTCGTGGACTTCCCCACTACCGTAAATGCGGATTCCGTGAGCACTTCAGCCCACTTGCGAAGCTGTGGCTTCGAAAGGTCCGACCAGTTTGCGGACTCTGGAATCCGCGCAAATGCGCCAAGGCTACGCCACAGGCGAAGTGGGATTCCGAACATCGCATTTGAGAGGACGCGCTTGCGCTGGTGGCTTACATCTTTGCGAAGGGAATTGAGTTCCTCGATGAGGTCTTCGGCTTCAAACTGCGGAAGCCAGTTGACGTACATCGTGAAGCGATGGTCTTGATCGGCCATCCATCGAGCACCAAACGCACTCATTTTGAGTACAGCCGGGCCACTCAGACCCCAATGTGTGATGAGCAACGGGCCCTCGGTCTCCAATCCCCCCACCGGAACGGTTACGCGCACATTAGACACCGACACCCCGGAAAGCTCTGCCAACCGCGGGTCGCGAATATTAAAGGTGAAGAGCGAGGGAACGGGCGGTACAATACGGTGACCCAGTCCCGAAAGCACATCCCAAATCTTCTTGCTCGAGCCTGGAGCCAAAAGAACGCGGTCCGCGTCAATCGAAGCTCCGCTTTCAAGCTCTACACGCCACATCCCAGAATCGAGTCGCACTAAATTCTTAAGCCCCGATTGGGTTTCACGACTGACACCGGCTGCGTCGGCCATCGACTCGAGGCACTGAATAATGGTTTCGGAATTATCGCTCACCGGAAACACACGGCCGTCGGACTCAACCTTGAGTTCAACTCCGCGATCCTCAAACCATTCCATGGTATCCCCGCAGGCAAAACGAGTAAAGGGGCCGAGCAGTTCCTGCCCTCCCCTTGGGTAAAACTCCACGAGTTCCCGCGGATCAAAGCAGGAGTGGGTGACGTTACAGCGTCCACCGCCCGAAATGCGCACTTTACCGAGGTACTGCGCGGATTTCTCGAGCAAAAGAACACGGGCCGAAGGGTTCGCTTCTGCTGCAGCAATTGCGGCAAAAAAACCTGCGGCTCCGCCACCCACTACCACTAAGCATTCTGCCATAGTGTAAAGGTAGCCCGAAGCTCACCAATACGACGGCACGTCGGACTTTCGGTACACTTCAATCAGGCGATTGGGCTTCTCAAAGTAGTGAATGTCATAGATGCCGTAGATCATGGTTCCGTCCTCACGAAGTTCGGACTCTGTAACCGACTTGATCTGAAAGCCATAAACCAATAGTTCGTCTTTTGGGATTTCAGAGACTCCTGCCTGCATCACACCAGAGAGAATTTCATAGTTGCGACGTAGCTTTTTAT
Source organism: uncultured Flavobacteriales bacterium (assembly GCA_903821715.1). Lineage (GTDB taxonomy): Bacteria > Bacteroidota > Bacteroidia > Flavobacteriales > Schleiferiaceae > TMED14. The sequence continues at coordinate 301 of CAIJMB010000176.1, read as the reverse complement.
GAGTCAACCGCGTCAGTCGAGAATTGTGTACTGCCCTGTTGTTGTGAAAGTCATTTCTACAGTGGTCGTCACAGTACTTCTTGTCCGCACGACCGTATACAGGTAGCCCACAATTCAGGCAAAAACGATTATTAGATAATTTCATAAAAAAGGTTTTATGTTGAACAATGATAAAAAACTTGATCTCGAAATTATGTAAACAATTGTAACATAAAAACAAATGAACGGCTAGAGGTGTCATTTGTTAATAAATTCTAGTTCATACATTTAGATACGGCTATAGCGCTGGGTTTGGTGAATG
>CAIJMB010000175.1 GCA_903821715.1 uncultured Flavobacteriales bacterium | reverse complement strand
GCCGCTCCTGCCTCCGACTCAACTGCAGCGCGCCGCGGAGGTCGTCCTGCAGCGTCAGGCAATGGACCTGAGGGTGAATCACTCCGTGAAGGTTCCGAAGACCGAGAACCCCGCGAAGAGCGTCAGCCGCGCGAAGACCGCGGACCCCGCGAACCCCGCGAGCCCCGCGGAGATCGTCAGCCCCGCGAAGACCGTGGACCCCGTGACGACCGGCAGCCCCGTGACGACCGTGGACCACGCGACGACCGCGGCCCCCGTGAGCCACGAGACGACCGCCAGCCTCGCGAAGACCGTGGACCCCGTGACGATCGGCAACGCCGCGACGGCTGGGAACCACGAGGCGACCGTCAGCCCCGCGAAGACCGTCAGCCCCGCGAAGACCGCGGACCACGTGACGACCGTCAGCCCCGCGAAGACCGCGGACCACGTGACGACCGCGGACCCCGCGATGACCGCCAGCCCCGTGACGACCGCCCACGCCGTGACGGCTGGGAAGACCGCGGACCCCGTGAACCCCGTGAACCTCGCGAACCGCGCCAACCTAAAATTCAAGAACCCGTCTACGAATTCGAAGGAATTATTCCGACCGAAGGCGTCGTAGAAATCATGCCTGAAGGCTTTGGATTCCTGCGCTCGAGCGACTACAACTACCTCAACTCGCCCGATGACGTCTTGATTACCCAACAGCAAATCAAGCACTACGGACTCAAAACGGGCGACACCGTCCGCGGCGAGGTACGTCCTCCACGCGAAAGCGAAAAATTCTTCCCGTTGACCAAAGTCAACATGATTAACGGTAAGGACCCCGAATTCATTCGCGACCGCGTCGCCTTTGAGCACCTAACTCCCCTCTTCCCAGAAGAGAAGTTTGATCTGACGGGCCGCCGCGCCACGATCAGTACCCGCATCATTGACCTTGTGTCTCCGATTGGGAAAGGCCAGCGCGGACTCATTGTCGCCCAGCCCAAAACGGGTAAAACGACCTTGCTCAAAGAGGTGGCCAACGCCATCGCCGCCAACCACCCTGAGGTGTACATGATCATTCTTTTGATTGACGAACGCCCCGAAGAAGTCACCGACATGGCCCGCAGCGTCAACGCCGAAGTCGTTGCGTCAACCTTTGACGAGCCCGCAGAACGCCACGTTCGTGTTGCCAATATCGTCCTCGAGAAGGCCAAGCGTCTGGTCGAAAGTGGCCACGACGTGGTCATCCTGCTGGACTCGATCACGCGACTCGCACGCGCCTACAACACCGTCAGCCCCGCTTCGGGCAAGGTATTGTCGGGTGGTGTGGACGCGAACGCCCTGCACAAGCCCAAGCGCTTCTTCGGCGCGGCCCGCAACATCGAAAACGGCGGATCGCTCACCATCTTAGCCACGGCGCTCATCGACACCGGATCCAAAATGGACGAGGTCATCTTTGAAGAATTCAAGGGAACCGGGAACATGGAAATGCAGCTTGACCGCCGCATCGCCAACCGCCGCATCTGGCCAGCCATTGACCTTATCGCGTCCGGAACCCGTAAAGAAGACATGCTCCTTCGCCCTGAAGTACTCAACCGCATGTACATCTTGCGCCGCCACTTGGCCGACATGACGCCTGTGGAAGCCATGGAGTTCCTCGAGGACCGCATGAACAAGACCCGCAACAACGAGGAATTCCTCGTATCGATGAACGGTTAAGCAACCGTCGCACCGAAGTTCAAGGTCGCCCCATAAGGGCGGCCTTTTTTATTGATCAACAAATGCTGTGAGCGGATTCAATCCCGAAACGCCCACTGCGATGGGTATCTGAACTTGGGCCAGCGCTTCTGATGCAAAGTCATCTAAACGCCCGTACCGCTGCGAAAAATGGCCGAGCACCAATCGCTTGGCGCCCGCTAAGCGAGCGAGCGTGGCTGCCTCACCTGCCGTGGAATGACCCGTCTTGTGGGCCAAGTCCGCATGCCGCTCGAGGTAAGTGCTTTCGTGGTACAGAAACTCGACGTCTCGAGCAAATTCTGCAAGCTCAGGCACAAAAGACGTGTCACTGAGGTAGGCCATTGAAAATCCACTGCGACCTTCGGTCGTGACTTCAGAATTGGGCACTACCCGACCGTCGCGCGTCCGCGCATCTAAGCCTAATTGGAGCGACCGAAAGTCCGCATGCTCAAGGCCCGCAGCAACGGCGAGATCGTAGCACACCTTTCGCGGAGCAACCACTTCGTCGATGCGGTAGCCCCACGTCTCAATGCGGTGCTTGAGCGCATGAGACCGCACCACCACATCGTCGTTTTGGTAGACGATGCCGGGTTCCGCTACCCGAAACTCAACGGGGTAGGACCAATTCCCTTGGGTGCTCACATTGACGCCGCGCAAAAACGGCTCGAGACCAGAGGGCCCCACCACCACTAAGGGCTTGCTACGCCCCTGGAGCGTCCACGACGACATCAAACCAGGTAAACCAAACACGTGATCACCATGCAGGTGGCTGATGAGAATCACATCAAACGTAGCGCCCCGAAGGCCGACCTCGCGAATTCGGATTTGCGTTCCCTCTCCGCAATCGAGGAGCATTAGGGTTCCGCCCACACGGATCGACTGCGCTGAAGGGTACTGCCCCGGAGCGGGAATCGCCGCGCTACAGCCCAAAATTCGCCAATCAATCCGTGAAAAGTCCATTCTGCCAAAGGTCGGCCGCAGTCGGGATGCAAAAAAGCCCTAATTTTGACCCTGAAATGGCACAAAAGACGCTCCTGAATCAGCGCGACTGCGCGGTCACCCTTAGCCGACTGTGCCATCAGCTCAATGAAGTTCACGTTCCGTGGAACCGCACCGTGCTGGTCGGCCTGCAGCCGCGTGGTAGCAAGCTTTTAAAGGCCCTGGTGCACCAACTGGAATCTGAATTTGGCACCGGACCGATTGAGCACGGCTTACTCGACATCACCTTTCACCGCGACGACTTTCGCCGTCGAGACGAGCCCTTGGTGGCGAGTCCGACCGAAATGGACGTGCTCATCGAAGGCAAGCGCGTGGTCTTGATTGACGACGTGCTCTATACGGGTCGCTCTGTGCGCGCCGCACTCGATGCGCTGGGCGATTTCGGACGCCCTCAGCGCGTCGAACTCTGTGTACTCGTCGACCGTCGGTTTTCGCGCGAACTCCCCATCCAGCCCGACTACTCAGGCCGCCGAGTCGATGCCCTGAACCACGAACGCGTTCGATTGAACTGGACCGGCGACCACCTTGAATCCGTCCTGCTCGAATCCCCAGAATATGCCCCGGAACACTAAGCTGCAATCTCGCCACCTCCTTGGTCTTCAGCACGTACCCGCCGACGACCTCCATCTGATTTTGCACTGGGCTGGGCACTTTAAAGAGGTAATCAACCGACCGATAAAGCGCGTTCCGTCGCTTCGCGACATCACCATCGCCAACCTGTTTTTTGAAAATTCGACGCGGACCCGCCTGAGTTTTGAACTCGCCGAAAAGCGCCTGTCAGCAGACGTCGTGAACTTCGCGGCCTCGAATTCGTCGGTAAAAAAGGGCGAAACCTTGACCGACACCGTCAACAACATCCTCGCGATGAAAGTGGACGTCGTGGTCATTCGCCATGCAGACGCGGGGGTTCCGCAGTTTTTGGCGGATCGCGTGCCTGCACACATCGTCAACGCCGGCGACGGTACCCACGAGCACCCCACCCAGGCCCTTCTGGACGCATTTACCATGCAAGAGCGCATCGGAAGTCTCGAAGGCAAGAACATCGTCATTGTAGGTGACATCTTGCACTCTCGGGTGGCGCTCAGCAACATCTTTGGACTGCAAAAACTGGGGGCAAACGTCGCAGTGAGCGGCCCGTCCACCTTGATTCCGAGGGTGATTCACGAGCTCGGAGTCGAAGTGATTCCCCACGTAGACGATGCCCTGGCATGGGCCGACGTGGCCAACGTGCTCCGCGTGCAGCACGAGCGCATGGACCGGGCATTTTTTCCATCCATCCGCGAGTACCACAACCGCTACGGCATTACGATGGACCGCTTGAAGCGACTCGAAAAGATTCCGCTCATCATGCACCCAGGGCCCATCAACCGCGGGGTCGAGCTCACCTCTGAAGTCGCTGACTCCCCGCATGCTGCAATCCTGAATCAGGTAGAAAATGGCGTTGCAGTTCGCATGGCCGTGTTGTACCTTCTCGCTGCTCAATCAACTACTACCGATGTCGTTTAAGCTCGAACGCAAGCCCAACTACATTCACCTCCGGTGGGGATCCGACACTTTTGGACCCGAGGGCACTAAAGAATTCAAAGCTCTAGTTGCCAAGCACCCCGAAGACCACATGCTGGTCAACCTGCTCGCAGCTGAAGAGTTCGACGGTGTCGAAGACCTTCAAGACCTGCAGGCCTTGCGAATGGACGAAATGTTCTCGTGCATCCTCATTGTGCGTGAGTCACTCATGCACCTTTTCGATGAGGACTTGGCTGTGGTCCCCACCATACTTGAGGCTGAGGACTATTTTGGAATGGAAGACATGCAGCGTCAGCTCCTTGACGGAGAAGACTGAGGTCTAGACGAACTGGGGTGCCCAGCTGCGCACATCCCAACCACCTAAGTTTCCGGAACTCATTATTAGCAGGTTTAGCTGCTCTGGCGCATCGCGTTCCAGGGTTTCACGCAGCGCATCGGAACTCGTAAACACTTCAACTCCAGGACCAAATGCCGCGCGCACCGCGTCAGGCGAAAGTGGTGGGAGTTTTTTGTGCGCTACCGCTGCCGGATCAAACAGGACCATTGCACGGTCCAGACCATTCAGCGAACCGGCATAACCGGGTAAAAATTCCGGATTCAAGCTGCTAAAGGTGTGCAACTCAAGCAGGCCCCAAACGGGACGGCTTCCAAAGCTCTCGCTAAACGCCGCTGTGGTGGCTGCCACCTTCGACGGTGCATGGGCAAAGTCCAAGTAAACTGCGCGACGTGCCGAATCTGCAAGTGGTTCGAGGCGACGCTGTGCTCCTTGAAACGAAGCAATTGCCTCGTAGAAATCAGCCTCTTGAATACCCATTTCTTGGGCAAGCCAGCGCGCTCCCTCGGCATTAGCTAGGTTGTGCCGGCCCATGACGCTCATGGGCAATTCACCCATTGGCGTGATCCAGTACCACTGGGTTCCGTCGTGCCGGTGCTCTGGGGTACGGTACGGAATCTTGCGAATGGGCGATGCATCTGCCGCAACAAGTGCGGCCAATTCGGCGTCTTCTTCAAAGTACAGCATGGTTCCGCCCGGCTCCATGGATTCGAGAAAGCCGCGAAAGGCGTCCGCGTACGAATCCTGGGTCGGAAAGACGTTCACGTGGTCCCAAGCCATGCCCGTAATCAGCCCGACGTGTGCCTTGTACAAATGAAATTTGGGACGCGGATCCAGCGGTGACGCCAAGTACTCGTCTCCCTCAAAGACTGCCCACTCGTCGGTGCCTTGAAGTCGAACCGATTCCTTGAGCCCCGGAACCTGCGCGCCCACGAGGTAGTCCGGCAGTCGGTCCCAGTACTTCAGCACGTGCAGTAGCATGGATGTAGTCGTGGTCTTGCCGTGCGAACCACCCACTACGACCCGCGTTTGGCGCTCACAGGCCTTTTGCACGTATTCAGGGTACGAGTAGACGGGCAAATCGAGATCTTGGGCCTTGAGGAGTTCAGGGTTGTCGCTTCGGGCGTGCATACCGAGCACGACCGCATCGAGTCCGGAGTGTATGCGCTCAGGGAACCATCCCTCAGCCTCTGGAAGTAGTCCGGCAGCGGCAAGCCGGCTGCGGCTCGGCTCAAAAATTGCGTCGTCGCTCCCAGTAACAGTCGTGCCCGAACGGCCAGCCAACGCCAGCGCAAGGCTGTGCATTGCGCTTCCGCCTATGGCGATAAAGTGCACGTTCATGCCCAAAAAATATTAAAGCTGGATCTGGTAGGCCCGCAAGAAATTGGCCTTAAACGCAGGCAACAGCGGAAAAAACAACGGATTGTTCGGATCGATATCTACCTGATCAACGACTGCAGGGTCAGCGCCATCAAGCAGCAAATTAGCCTTAACCACAATGTTGATGTTGATGTCGTCGTCTTTTTTGACTGTAAATGACATCTGTTGGTCTACGAGTTGATTCATCGCCTCAGAGCTCACCACATATTTAAACGGTTTGTATGGCTTTGATTGCGACGTATCAAGTGGACTCTTCCATAATCCTTCGATCGTAATGGCATTGTAGCCTCCCGTTGAACGCTTCAATCGATTCAACCCACTTTCTGGGCTGTACGTCGCCGCATTTTGGGCGCTATCCAAACCAATTCTCCAGTAGTGGCGACCAGAATACGTTCCGGTCGGCATCTGATAAATACGGGTAAAGCCTCCGAAAATACTTGAAGCGGATTCCACTGCGAACACTGTGGTGTCACCTTTGACCGGAAATACTGTATCGCCAAGGTGGTTCTCGAAATGGTAGAACCCTAGTGCGAATTCTATGTTGGTAAAGCGAACCTCTGTGCCTGAAAAACCATCTAGCACATAGGTCGTATTGGTGTCAATCAACTGATTCTTAAAGTAAAAAAAGTGGCGAAGCACCACGTTGCGCTCGTCGCGCGGCGGCTTTGGCTCCTGAAACGTTGCCTCACAGGACACTCCCAAAACAGCCGCTGCAAGCAGGGCAATCCACATATTCTTCATGGCTGAAAATTACGCATTTACTGCGGTTTCTGGCGGACGCACTTGCTCAATGGCCACCATCACTTGATCTAAAATTTGCTGCGGCGTCGCATCGGGTGCAAACTGAAGGGGCTCCTTAAAGCGCAACTTGAGGTCGACGCGGCGTTTCTTAACCCGCAATCCCTTGCGGTCAAAGCCACGGCGAAAACCGTCACCACCACTGGAACTACCGTAGGGTTCAGGTCGCGAATGATGTGCGCAGTTCCGCGTCGTCCAGGCGCAAACGGCTTGGTAGTGCCCTGAGGAAAAGTGATCACCCAACCCGCTTGAATCGCCTTGCGAATGTTGTCTAGGTCGCGCGGATCTACGCCACGACTCACCTCTTTGCCAGCCTCTCGCCAGGTGCGCTTGATGCTCACCGAACCTGCCAGAGATAGCAAACGGGGCAGCGGACCAGACTTCATGGTCTCTTTGGCCGCGATGAAAAATAAGTTCATTCGGGGATTCACCACGGGCCACAGGCGATCTACTCGATTGGGCATTCCATTGCGCAAGTGCATGAAGGCCAAAAACATCGAGGCCACATCCATGAAGTAGGTCTGGTGGTTACTCACGAACAGCACGTTCTCGTCGGGCAAATCCTTGAGGTGCTCCATGCCCTCAACCGTGGTTCGGTGGATGCGGTTGAGGCGGTACCACGTCACGGTTCCGAACCAGAAAATCACCATGCGTTTGGCCCACAGTGGGTAGCCAAATGGGTCGCGGTAGGGCAGTCGGCGGATCTTCTTCATGAATTCGACAAATCTACATCACCTTTGCGACGTGGAGTACGAAGTATGGCCAAACCCCAAGCTTATTCCGGACGCCCAAGGCCGGCTATGGGACGCGCTGCGCCGCAAATGGGTCGTCGGAACCCCCGAAGAGTATGTGCGCCAGCACTTTCTGCGACGCGCCATCCTCGAGGCCCACTACCCTCCTGAAGTGATTGCGGTCGAGCGCGGGCTCAGCGTGCACGGGCAACCCAAACGATTTGACGCCGTAGTCTTTCACCAAGGCAAGCCCTGGATGCTTGTAGAATGTAAAGCGCCCCATATTCCGTTGAACGACGCCGTATGCGTCCAGTGGATGCGCTACAACCTTCCGCTCGAAGCCCCTTGGGGCTGGCTCACTAATGGGGTGACTGATCGATTTTTTGCGGCGGACGGCCGCGAACTTCCTCCGGTCCTTCCCGCATTTGGTACCTTTGCGCTTTAGGAACGCATTATGATTACCGCACTGCACGCGCTCTCGCCGCTCGACGGCCGCTACCAGAAGCACGCTGCCCAGCTCAGCCCCTTCTTCTCTGAATTCGGATTGATCCGCTACCGGGTCCTCGTAGAGGTTCGCTACTTCATCGCGCTTTCGGCGCAAAACCTCAAGGGTCTTCCTGCGCTGAGCGCCGGTCAAGCCGCTGATCTTGAGCGCATTTACTCGGAATTCAGCGAATCCGACGCCGTGCGCATTAAAGAAATCGAGTCGACCATCAACCACGACGTCAAGGCTGTGGAGTACTTCCTCAAAGAGCGCTTTGAGGCGCTTGGAATGGGCGACCGTGCAGAATTCATCCACTTCGGACTCACGTCGCAGGACATCAATAACACGGCGATTCCGCTCTCGATGAAGGACGCCCACCGCGATGTCGTTCGCCCCGCCCTTTTGGCGATCATCGAGCGAATTGACGCCCAATCGAACGAATGGGACGCCCTCCCCATGCTCGCCCGTACCCACGGCCAACCGGCTTCGCCTACCCGACTGGGAAAAGAATGGCGCGTCTTTCGCGAGCGCCTGAGCCAGCAGCTCGCTTTACTGGACGCAGTTCCGTTCGCAGGTAAATTCGGCGGAGCCACAGGCAACTTCAACGCCCACAGTGTTGCCTATCCCGGCATCGATTGGCACGCATTCGGCAATCAGTTCTTGAGTCAGGACCTCGGACTGCAGCGCAGCCACCCCTCTACCCAAATCGAGCACTACGACCACATGGCCGCCTACTTTGACGGCCTCAAGCGCCTGAATACCATCTTGATTGACCTTGCACGCGACGCGTGGCAGTACATCTCGATGGACTACTTCAAGCAGCGCATCAACCCCAACGAAGTCGGTTCGTCGGCCATGCCGCACAAGGTCAACCCGATCGACTTCGAGAACGCTGAAGGCAACTTCGGAATCGCCAACGCATGGCTCGAGCACCTTGCGGCCAAACTCCCCATCAGCCGCCTGCAGCGCGACCTCACGGACTCGACCGTGCTGCGCAACGTCGGAATGCCACTCGGCCACATGCTCCTGGCCTACCACAGCCTCGGACGCGGCCTCGGAAAGCTCATGGTCAATCAGTCCGCACTCGCTGCCGACCTCGAAAACCACTGGGAAGTCGTTGCCGAAGGAATCCAGACCATTTTGCGCCGCGAAGGCTTCCCTAAGCCGTACGAAGCGCTTAAAGCACTTACCCGCACAGCGGACCGCATCACACCCGAGGCCATCGCCGTATTTGTGGACGAGTTAAACGTTTCGGATTCGGTCAAGGCCGAGCTCCGCGCCATTACGCCCTCGAACTATACGGGTCAATGAAGTATCCCGATGCAGCTCCCATGATTTTGGGTGACACGGTGATTCCCGCTGGGTCCACCAAAACTGTCGATCTGCAAATCGCCCGCCTTTTGTCGGGAACGCTGATACATATGCCCGTGCACGTGTTTCGCAGCGAAAACCCCGGCCCGACCGTGCTGTTGAGCGGCGGACTGCACGGCGATGAAGTCAACGGCATTGAAGCTGTTCGCCGCATGATGTCCCTTAGAATGTTCAACGACCTGGCGTGCGGATCAGTCATTGCCATTCCCATCATTAACGTCTACGGTTTTCTCTTCTTCAGTCGCGAAGTTCCCGACGGAAAGGACGTCAACCGCAGTTTTCCCGGATCCGTACAAGGTTCGCTTGCCAGTTTGGTGGCGTACACGATGACCGACAAAGTCCTACCTCACATTGACCTCGCAGTCGATTTTCATACAGGCGGAGCCAGTCGCACCAACTACCCCCAAGTCCGCTACGACCCCGAAGACGCTGAGGCCATTCGATATGGAAAAGCATTTGGTGCACCAATTTCGATGGCCTCTTCGTTGATCCCAGGATCCCTTCGAGCGCAAGGTAACCTAATGGGAGTTCCCATCGTAGTCTTCGAAGGCGGCGAAAGCATGCGCCTCGAAGAATCCTCGGTCAAAGAAGCCATTCGCGGAACCAAGCGCCTTCTCTCAAGCCTCGGCATGTATGCCCACAAGGCGCCGAAAGTTCGCGGAATCAAAGACCGCCACGGTAAGCATTCTGCTTCGCGCCACCTCAGCCAAACTACTTGGGTGCGCGCCGAAGCCAGCGGACTCTTTTCGTTCGAACGCGAAAGCGGCCAAGCCGTCAGCGAAGGCGAGCTCATTGGCCGCGTGCGGAACCCCTACGACTCCTACTCCGTCAAAGTCTTTGCCCCCTTCGACGGATTCATCATCGGCCACAACAACATGCCACTCGTCCACCGCGGCGACGCCCTCTTTCACATTGGGCGTGAGAGCGAATGGCCGGCGTAGCGAGCTTAGCTCGTTGGCGAGGTTAGCTGAGATTGGCTCGTTGGCTCGTTGGCGAGGTTGGTAAGGTTGGCGAGGTTAGCAAGGCTAGCTCGTTGGCCAATTAGCTTCTGGTTTCTTGCTACTTGTTGTGCCTGCGGCGCCTCAGGATTGGCGCTCTGGATGTCCCTTAAAGTTTGTGCAGGAGCCAACCAAACGCCTTTATTAGAACTAGAAACGAGATACTAGTTACGCGAGAGCTAACGAGCCAACCTTGCCAACCTTGCTAACCGACCAAATTCGCTTGCCGCAAGATTTCGTCCGCAATGGCGAGCGATGCGGTCGCTGCGGGTGACGGTGCGTTGAGCACGTGAAAGGCGCGGGCTCCTTGGCGGAGCACGAAGTCGTCCTCAAGGGTTCCGTCGCGGCGCAGGGCTTGGGCACGAATGCCGGCGCGGCCGGGATGCAGGTCTTCGAGCTCAAGGCTTGGAATCAAGCGCTGGAGCGCCTTCAGAAATTTGGTTTTGCTGAAGGCGCGCTCGTACTCGCCGAACCCGTAGCGCCAGTGCTGGGCGAACAATTTCCAGGTTCCGCCGTACCCGAGGGCAGCCGCAGTGTCGGCTCCGCTGAATGCCGTCTTTGAATACCCTTCGCGAGCAAAACTGAAGACGGCGTTGGGACCGCATTCGACACCGCCATGCACCATGCGGGTGAAGTGAACGCCCAAAAAGGGAAAGTTGGGGTCCGGAACGGGGTAAATTAAGTGCTTCACCTTGGCCTGAGCGCGGGGGCTCAGCTCGTAGTAGTCGCCCCTGAAGGGCACAATTTGAAGGCCCGCATCCACGCCATCGCGGCGCGCGAGGCGGTCGCTCTGAAGGCCCGCGCAGACGATGATGTGCTTGCCGCGCACCACGCCTTGGCTCGTAGTCACGCCCTCGGCGGTAAATCCGGTCACGGTGGTCTGCAGGCGCAGGGTTCCGCGCCCCGCCTTGATCATAGCCTCAGCCGCATCGGCATAGTGGATGATCCCGGTTTGCGGAACCAGAAGCGCCTTCGTCGCATTCAGCTGGGGTTCGCGCTCGCGAAGCTCGTCGGAATCAAGGTAGCGCAGCCCCTCAAGCCCGTTCTCACCACCGCGCAGCCGTAGCGTTTCGAGGCGGGTCTCTTCTTCGGAACCTACCGCGGCCACCACCTTTCCGCAGACTTCGTGCTTCACGTCGTGCTCACGGGCAAAGTCGAGCATTTGACCGTAGCCGTCGAGGCAGGTGCGCGCCTTGAGGGATCCGGGCTTGTAGTAGAGTCCAGAATGGATGACGCCGCTGTTGCGGCCCGTTTGGTGCTGGGCGAGTCCGGATTCTTTCTCAATCAAAACCACCTTGGCCTCAGGGTAGGCCTTGGCAATCTTGTACGAAACCGCGGCACCCACGATTCCGCCGCCGACAAGGATAAAATCAAACTGCTCCATAGGCCCCAAAAGTAACGCCCGCCGCGGCGCAATGCCGGGCGGGCGTCCATTAAAAATTTAAATGCTTACTGCGGCATTCCCGCGCGAACCCAGCGTTCAAGCAACGCCACATTGCAGTCGCTCATGCGTCCCGAAGGAGGCATTTGCGAACGTCCGTTGACACCATTCACTGCATCGACAAGGCCTGAATAGGTCACGGCTCCTGAAACCTCAGAATAGTTCGTCAATTGTACTCCGCCCGAAGCGCCCGCGCCTTGGTGGCACCCGATGCAGTTGGTTTGAATCACGGGCGCAATCACGGCCGCGTAGGTCGTCGCCGACGTCGAATCGCACGCGCCCGCACAGTTAGTCTCGTTGGCACCTTGCTGGATCCAGAGGCGAATGCGCTCCTTTTGGGTGGCATTCAGCGCGGCCATCGGAGGCGGCGGCATGAGGTCATCACCGGTCTCGAAGAGCACTTCGTAGAGTTCGCTTTCACCCGGATCTCCGGGCTCAACCTCGTCCATGATTCCGGCATAAGTCGACAAATTAATTCCGTCTGCAGCATTGGGCCCCACGTGGCAGCCGCTCATCGCACAGTTGGACTGAATCATGGGAAGTATTTCGTTTGTGAAATCCACGATACCCGGATCGCACGGTTGAGGATCGGGATCCGGAACCGGCGGAATATGAGTGCACGAGGCCAACAGCCCCAAGCTTAACGCAGCAAAAACATACTTCATCGCAGTTCTTTTGGTTGTACGTGGGTAAATACCCGCGAAATATTAAATCCTAGAAACAAGTCCCCATTGGCCCAAGAGCCGG
>CAIJMB010000174.1 GCA_903821715.1 uncultured Flavobacteriales bacterium | reverse complement strand
TGGTCGAGCTCACATCGGTCGAGCACGCGCCCGTAGGCGAAGGGAATGCCCCAGTCGTCCATGCGCCCGCCCATGGCTCCCGCGTACTCAAACTCAGCGGGGTGGCTGTGGCTGCGGATTTTGGGCTGAATAGCCCCCAGGCGCGGCTGGTCGGCAAATCGCGCCACCAAGGGGTCGAGCCAGCCCTCGAACGGCTCGATGTCAGTGTTCATGAGCACCGCGAGGTCGTACTCGGTGAGCTGCTTGAGGCCCTCTTGGTAGCCGCCGGCGTAGCCGAGGTTCTCAGGCAGAGCGACCACCCGAACCGACGGGTGCTCAGAGTTCAACCATTCGAGCGTGCCCGCCTCGGTCGATCCGTTGTCGATCACGACCACGTCGGCGCCCGCGCTTCGTGCCGCAACCAAGGGCAAAAAAGCCTTAAGCCAGTGCAGGCCGTTGTAGTTGAGCAGGGCGACGGCGGTGCGCATCAGTTGTTGCCTCCGGATTGAAAGAACATGTTGTTGTACAGGCGCGACCCGAACTTTTCGCCGTCGTTGGCCCCCGTTTGGTCGAGGTCGCCGGTAATGTAGCTGCGCTTTTGAAGGGTGATGCGCCAGCGCGGATTCTGGATTTCGCCAATGGCTGACGAGTGAATGAGCTCGTAGTTGCCTCCGGCCAGGTCAAAGTTGCCAAAAATGAATATTTTGTTGATCTGGTAGGGCGAATTGGGAACGTCGAGCGTGTTGTATTGCCACATTTCATAGGGGTAGGCATCGTTCTCGTACGGGCGGCGCTCGGCCAGCGTGGGCGGTCCGTACTGCAGGTAGATGCGTCCGCGGTCGGTGGCATAGCCCGGAACCGCCTTGCTGCTATATTTTTTATTCACCTCGGCGACCCGCTCGGCGTAGGCGCCCGCTTGAACCAATGCATCACTTGGGTGGCGCTTGGTCCAAAACTGCTGGGTGAATCGCCAGCGGAGACTGTCAGCTGCATCCTTTTGCGACAGTGACTCAATGCTCAAGCGCTCGGTTTGGCTGGCGATGGGGTAGAGGGCGCTCACGGCTCGGCGCAGGTTTTCGCCTTCGCCCAGCAGCTCAACCCAGCGCGGATCCACCGTCAATCGGGCGTATTCGTTGGCTTCGCCGGGGTTCCAGCGAAAGAAGCTGATTTTTTGGGTGGGGTATGCGGTCGGATCCATGTCCTGAACTGCCAGCGTCAGCTCAAGGGTGTAGCGCCCCGACGGAACCGTCGACAGGTCCAGTCCCCCCTGTAGGGCTTGCACGGGCTGGTCCGGGGCAATTTTCACTTGTCCTCCGAGGTCCATGCGGAGTTCGCCCCGCTCGGCGCTGCGCAGCGCGTACTGCAGCACCGCCTTTTTGCCGTTCGGAATCCGGTAGGCCTCAGTATAAAACCGCAGGCGGTCGTCACTCGCCGTAAAGAGGTGGTCGCCCCAGTGGGCGAGGGGCCGAACTTCGAGACCGTAGCGGCTGAATTCAGGACGATCGGCGCTGGCGGCGCCCACGTGCTCGGCGAGCACCAGCGGAGCCAAGTCGGTCTGCGTCCGCTGTTCCAGGCGGATGCTTCCCTTTAAGGTGTCCCAGTGTTCGGGGTCAGGGCCCACCGCCACAAAGAGTTGGTACAGGCCGGTGTCGGCCGCCAAGCGGATCATGCTTTGGTAGGTTTGGCTTTTGGTGGCGCCTTCGCTCGACCCGTCCACCGCCGGAGCCGTCAAGGTTATTTTGTCGGCTGCCACGACCCGATCGCCCCGCTGAAGCCATGCGGCGACCTCGGTTTGGGTACCCGGAACGCTCTCGACGTAGCATAATAAGTCGATGTACGGACCGGTCTGGGGGTGCCAAAGGCTTAGTACATCGAGGTTAAACGAGGTGTTTTGCCCCTGTATCGCACTGATTGACAGTAGGCTTAGAATTGCTGCTGCAGCTTTTTGTGCAAGGTTTTTTTGCATGC
>CAIJMB010000173.1 GCA_903821715.1 uncultured Flavobacteriales bacterium | reverse complement strand
GATGTGCTCGTGGGCGTCAACGCCTTCAAGGCCGAAGACGACACCGAACTCGAGATTCTCGAAGTCGACAACCGCGCCGTACTCGCCAGCCAAGTGGATCGCCTGAAGCAAATTCGCGCCCAGCGCGACCCGCAGGCAGTTGCACAAGCACTTGAAGCGCTTGAAACGGCTGCCCGAAGCGGCGAAGGCAACTTGCTCGACCTCAGCGTTGAAGCGGCCCGTGTTCGCGCTACCTTAGGTGAAATCTCAGAAGCCCTCGAACGCGCCTTTGGCCGCTACCAAGCCCAACTCAACATGGTCCACGGAGTCTATGCCCGCGAATCCGCCCAAGACGGCCAACTGGCCGAAGTCCGCGCCCTGGCTGACGAATTTGCGGCGCGCTACGGCCGACGTCCGCGCCTGCTCGTCGCCAAAATGGGCCAGGATGGACACGACCGCGGAGCCAAAGTCATCGCCACGGGATTCGCCGACCTCGGATTTGACATCGACCTCGGCCCCCTCTTTCAGACCCCCGAAGAAGTCGCTCAGCAGGCCGTCGAGAACGACGTGCATTGGGTGGGCGTGAGTTCGCTGGCGGCGGGGCACAAAACGCTGGTTCCGCAGCTCGTTGCAGCGTTATCCGCAATGGGCCGCCCCGACATTCAGGTGGTGGTCGGAGGCGTGATTCCGCGCCAGGACTACGACGCGCTCTTTGAAGCAGGCGCTGTGGCGGTCTTTGGCCCCGGAACCCCCGTGGTCACCTCAGCCCGCGAACTCCTGCAGAAATCCCTAAGCTGACGCGATGAACGGCCCAAGCTGGACTCCCGAAGAATGGGCCGACGGCATTCGCCGCGCCGACCGGGCCTTTCTCGGACGGGCACTCAGCTTGGTCGAAAGCCAGCTCCCCGCCGACGCCGAACGCGCCGCCGCACTGTTCACCGCACTGGGGGCCGTCCCGCAGAACAGCTTCCGCCTGGGAATCACCGGCAACCCCGGGGCCGGAAAAAGCACGTTGACTGAGGCCATGGGTGTCCGCTGGGCCGATTCTGGCCACAAAGTAGCCGTGCTCGCCGTGGACCCTTCGAGCAGCCTGCACCGCGGAAGCATTTTGGGCGACAAAACCCGCATGGACCAGCTTAGCAAGCACCCGAACGCCTTCATTCGCCCCGTGGCGAGCGGCGGCCAGCTGGGCGGCGTGGCGGCCTCGACGCGCGCGGCCATCCAGCTGCTGGAGCATGCGGGCTACACCCGCATCGTCCTCGAAACCGTGGGGGTGGGCCAAAACGAAACCGATGCCGTCCACTACGTCGACGGGCTGCTGCTCGTGGCGCTTCCGAACTCAGGCGACGACGTGCAGGGCATTAAGCGCGGAATCATGGAGCGCGCCGACCTCATCGCCGTCAACAAATGCGACGGTTCGTTTGCCGAAGCGGGCCAGCGGGCCGCACTCCAATTGCACGAAAGCATGAAGTGGTTCCGTCGCGACGACGGGTGGAACGTGCCCGTCGTTCAAGTGAGTGCCACCGAGCACCGCGGCCTTGACGACCTCGACGAAGCGCTCGACCGCTACGAGCGGTGGGTACGCGGAACCGGATCTTTCGACGCCCGACGCGCCGACCAACGAGCACATGAGTGGGCACAGACTTGGCCTCAATTCGCTGTAGAATGGGCGCTAAAGCACCCAGATGCGGCGGGCGCCTACACTAAGGCCCATGAGGCATTTAGCCAGGGGCAATCTGCATTGGGTGCGCTCCGAAGCGCGTTTAACGCTTAAAATTCGTCAGCAACCTCGGCCTTGAGGTGCTTGAGCGCCGCTTGGGTGGGCAGCTGCTTCATTTCCATGGCCGCGTTGAGCAGCGCACGCGAAAGATCCGCGCCAGTGGCGCCTGGCTCGAGCTGCGCAGAAACCGTGTTCAGCAGCGACACCATGGCCGACTTGGCCGTCACTACGTATTCCCACACTTCATCAGAGATGTAGATCTGCTGGCTGAGGTTGTGCTCAAACTCGTCGCGAATGGCCTTTTGGAGCAGCACCAAGTATTCACCGTTGGTCATACTGCCCGACTTCACGCGGACCAAAAGTGAACTGGGGCTAATGCGCTCCAAAAACAGCGCGAGTCGCTCGTAGGCCTGCAGCCGAAGCGGAAGCGCTTGGCGCTGATTGTGCGCGCGGTATTCGGCCTTTCGGCGCTTGTCTTCGTTGTCAAAATAGTTTGACATCATCAAATACACTGCGATCAAAATGAGCAGTGACGGGAACACTAAGCGAAACGTGTCAAGAAAAACGTCCATGCCCCAAATATCGGGGCGATTCATGCAATATCGTACTTTTGACCCTGTGATTTCTTGCTTATCAGACCGCGTAAATGCAATGGCACTCCCGATGACCATTGCAATGGCCAAAAAAAGCCGCGCCCTTCAAGAACAGGGATTGGATATCATCAGCCTCAGCCTCGGTGAGCCCGATTTTGACACTCCGGACTTAGCCAAAGCCGCCGGGATCCAAGGAATCGAGCAGAATTTTTCGCACTACATGCCCGTTAGTGGGTACAACGACGTGCGCGACGCCGTCTCCCATAAATTTCTGCGCGACAACAACTTGACCTACAGCCGCAACCAAATTGTGGTGAGCACCGGGGCCAAGCAGTCGATTGCCAACTTGCTTATGGCTACAGTGAACCCTGGGGACGAAGTGATCATTCCCGCGCCGTTCTGGGTGAGCTACAACGATCTGACCGAGTTCTGTGGCGGCCGCGTCGTAAGCCCCGTGGCCGGACGCGAGCAGGGGTTCAAGATCACTCCTACCCAACTGCGCGAGGCCCTGAGCTCCAGAACGAAAGTTCTAATTTTCAGCAGTCCCAACAATCCAAGCGGGGCCATGTACCGCCAAGACGAGCTTGAGGCCTTAGCCGCGGTCCTGCGCGACTTCCCCCAAGTCGTGGTGGTCGCCGACGAGATTTATGAGTATTTGAGCTATGGCGAGGTGCCGCACTTCAGTTTTGCCCGAATCGAGGGCATGTACGACCGCACGGCCACCGTCAACGGAATGTCCAAGGGTTACGCGATGACCGGATGGCGCCTCGGGTTCATGGGTGCGCCCGAGTGGCTCGCCGAGGCCTGCGACAAGGTCCAGTCTCAGTTTACAAGCGGAGCCAGTAGCATCGCCCAGCGCGCAGCGATGGCGGCACTGCTGGCGGGGCCCGAACCCGTTCAGTACATGGTCGAAGCGTTTAAATCACGCCGCGAGCGGTTCTTGACTGCGCTTCGTTCCGCACACAAACTGCACGTAGACACGCCTCCAGGGGCCTTTTATGCCTACGTCGACGTACGCGCCTACCTCGACGACCGCTACCCGACGTCCAACGACCTGGTCATGTACCTACTTGAGCATGGTGTGGCGGGCGTTCCGGGCGAAGCCTTCGGAACCCCCGGGTACATTCGCTTTAGCTACGCCGCCAGCCAATCGGACCTCGACCGAGCTGCGGAGCGCATCGCCAACGCCTTGAACGCACTTTAAATGTCCACGCGGCGTCGCATCACAGTAAACCAGATTCGGGAGCGAATTAACCTTCGGATCTACGACAGCAAATCGTTTGTAACAAAACTGCTTCGCTACCTAAGTGTTCCGCTCTCGCTAACCGCGGTTGTTGCCCTCATTATTTCGTTTGGCTACGAACTTGACCTCGATCAAAAGTTGTGGGTTGACTTCATACTCAAGTCGACTATAGGGTTTTACATTTTCAAATACTTCTCTGAACTTTTCTTTGATTTCAGTCCGCCAGACTATGTACGTCGGACCCGTTTTGAGTTCGTGTTAATGTGCTACATGCTTGCGAACATACTTGCGGTTAACATATTTCATATTGAACTAACCCAAAGCCTCGGAGAATGGCTAGG
>CAIJMB010000172.1 GCA_903821715.1 uncultured Flavobacteriales bacterium | reverse complement strand
GCTGCGTCGAGGTTGGCCATCGCCAAAACCTCGCTCGGCCACTGGCCCGCGTTCGGGATTATGATTGGATCGGGCTTGAACAGCACCTGCCCCGTGAGCGACCCCAAGGCCGCCACGTACAGGATAATAAGGTGCAGCAGTCGACGCATCCCCCCGAAGGTACGAAAGCGCCCCGAGCGAGCTTAAAGCCCGTCGTCGGCGAAGTCTCCGGCCGCTTGACCGTCAGACATCAGATAGGCTTTGAGAAAGGCATCGAGCTCTCCGTCGAGCACTGAATCAGGGTCGCTCGTTTCGACTCCGGTGCGCACATCTTTGACCAGCTTGTAGGGATGGAGCACGTAGTTGCGGATCTGAGATCCCCACTCGATTTTCTTTTTGCCTGCTTCGATTTCGCTCCGCTTGGCATTGCGCTCTTCGATGACTTGCTCGTAGAGCCGCGACTTGAGGAGCTGAATGGCCTTCTCTTTGTTTTGAAGCTGCGAACGCGTCTCGGTGTTCTCGATCACGATGCCCGACGGCTTGTGGCGCAGTCGTACGCCCGTTTCGACCTTGTTGACGTTTTGGCCACCGGCTCCGCTCGAGCGAAAGGTGTCCCAATCAATGTCGGCCATGTTGACCTGAATGTCGATGGTGTCGTCGA
The DNA here is from genome assembly GCA_903821715.1 of uncultured Flavobacteriales bacterium. GTDB lineage: Bacteria > Bacteroidota > Bacteroidia > Flavobacteriales > Schleiferiaceae > TMED14. The sequence continues at coordinate 1,337 of CAIJMB010000172.1, read as the reverse complement.
CCAACGGATACACGTACACGCTCACAAACGAGGTATGGCGGCGCGCGTTCGAGTCAAACGGACTGATGCGCACCAAGCGGTGCACCCCGTTCTCGCCTTTGAGGTATCCAAATACGTACTCACCTTCGATCTCGAGCGTCACGGTCTTGACACCAGCCACGTCGCCCTCTTGAAAGTTCAGCTCGCGGACTTTGTGCCCGTTGCGCTCGGCCCAGCGCAGGTACATGCGCATGAGCATGCCGGCCCAGTCGCATGACTCGGTTCCGCCCGCACCCGCCGTCACTTGCAGGACGGCGCTCATTTTGTCTTCTTCGCCGCTGAGCATGTTGCGAAACTCCATGGTGCTGAGCTGTTCCTCGAGCTGCGCGACCGCCGCATCTACTTCGGATTCTTCGAGGAGCCCCTCGCGAAAGAATTCGACCGACGCCTCGACCTCGCCCATCTGCGCCTGAACGGCCTCGTAGCCCTGAATCCAGTACTTCAGTTCGCGGATTTTGCGCATGGTCTGCTCCGCCTTCTTGGGGTCGTCCCAAAAGCTCGGATTGCCCGTTTTTTCTTCTTCGTTCGCGGCAGTAATGCGCTTTTCTTCGAGGCGCAAGTAGCCTTTCAGGTCGACAATGCGCTGCTGGTAATCCTTAATTTTTTCGGGCGAAATCATGGCTGCAAAAGTACGCCACCCCCTACCTTCGAACCTATGAAACCTTTGATTGCTGATTTTCGCTCTGATACCGTAACGCGCCCCACTGAGGGCATGCTCCGCGCGATGGCTGCGGCGCCCGTCGGCGACGACGTACTGGGCGATGATCCCACAGTACAGCGCCTTGAATCCGTGCTCGCTGAGCGCTTTGGCATGGAGGCTGGCCTGTTTTGCCCGTCCGGAACCATGACCAACCAAATCGCCGTGAACGTGCACACCCGCCCCGGGGACGAACTGATTTGCAGCAAGCTGGCTCACGTGTACAACTACGAGGGCGGAGGACTCGCCTTCAACAGCGGTGTTCAAGTGCGAGTTGGAGGCGACAACTACGGACGCCTTTCAGCTACCGATGCCGAAGCCCTCCTTCAACCCATGGACAACGTGCACGCTGCCCCTACCCGCTTGGTGGTGGCCGAAAACACCTCAAATAAAGGTGGCGGAACCACGCTCGGCATCCAGTCCCTTCGTGAACTTGGAGCGTTTGCGCGGCAGCACAGTCTCGCGTACCATTTGGACGGAGCCCGCCTGTTCAACGCCCTCGTCGCCGACCGGGAGCAGCCCGAGGACTACGGACGCCTCTTCGATTCCATTTCAATTTGCCTTTCCAAGGGCCTTGGAGCCCCGGTGGGTTCGGTGCTCT
>CAIJMB010000171.1 GCA_903821715.1 uncultured Flavobacteriales bacterium | reverse complement strand
GGCTATCACTGCAATTCAAGATATTCCAAAAAGTCTAATTCTAGGTGCCAATCTCCGTGAAACCTATATTGCAAATGTGTATTTTGAAAAGGAGCTCGCACGCCTGCAGCGTATGAATCCACAGGTTCCGGACTTCGGAATCCAGCGCAACTACCTCGAGCTCATGCTCGACCTGCCGTGGAACCACGTGGTCAAAGACCGCCACGACCTCAAAAAGGCGCGTAAAATCCTTGACCGCGACCACTTTGGACTTGAAAAAGTCAAGGAGCGCATCCTCGAACACCTTGCCGTGCTCGCGCTTAAGGGCGACCTCAAGAGTCCGATTTTGTGCCTCTACGGGCCTCCGGGGGTGGGCAAGACATCACTTGGACGCTCTGTGGCTGAGGCACTTGGCCGCCCCTACGTGCGCATGTCGCTGGGCGGAATGCGCGACGAAGCCGAAATTCGCGGCCACCGCAAAACCTACATCGGAGCCATGCCAGGCCGCATTCTGCAGCAAATCAAAAAGGCGGGCGCGTCCAACCCAGTGCTGGTGCTCGATGAAATCGACAAGCTCGGCATGGGCGTTCAAGGTGACCCCTCGAGTGCGCTTCTTGAAGTCCTGGATCCCGAGCAGAACCACGCGTTTCACGACCACTTTCTCGAGATGGGCTACGACCTGTCCAAGGTTTTGTTTATCGCTACGGCAAACAACTTGGGCGGAATCCAGCATGCCCTTCGCGACCGAATGGAACTCATCGAGGTCACCGGGTACACTCGCGAAGAGAAGGTCAAGATTGCACAAAACCACTTGATGCCCAAGCAGCTGCGCGAGCACGGACTTGAGCCCAAGGGGATCAAGCTCGAGGCCGCCACAGCGTCGGCCCTGATCGAGGGCTACACCCGTGAATCAGGCGTACGCCGACTCGACCAGCAACTCGCCAAGCTCGCCCGAAAGGCCGCGTTGGCGCGTGCCGAGGGCAAGGACTTTCCATCCAAGCCGACCGCCGCGGACCTGACTGAGATCATGGGCGTGGCGCGCTTCCGCAAAGACGACTACGCCAACGAAGGCGTGGCAGGTGTGGCCACGGGCCTCGCCTGGACTCCAGTGGGCGGCGACATTTTGTACCTCGAATCCACGATTGCCCCAGGTACGGGCCGCATGAGCATCACCGGAAACCTCGGCGACGTCATGAAGGAGTCCGCCACCCTGGCGCTGACCTTTCTCAAGGCCAATGCGGCGGAATTCGGTCTGGAACCCGAGCACTTCAGCCAGTACGACATTCACCTTCACGTGCCTGAGGGCGCAGTGCCCAAGGACGGTCCTTCGGCCGGAATCGCGCTCCTGACCGCCCTGACCTCACTCTACACCCAGCGTCGCGTGCGCAACGCGCTGGCACTGAGTGGCGAAATCACGCTGCGCGGCAAGGTGCTTCCGGTGGGCGGAATCCGTGAGAAACTCCTCGCCGCCAAGCGGGCCGGAATCAAAACAGTGCTGCTTTGCGCCGACAACGAACGCGATGTTCGCGAGATTCCCGAGGTTTACCTCAAAGGGCTCGAGGTGCGCTACGTCAAAACGATGCGCGAGGTGCTTGAGTACGCCGTAACCGACAAAAAGGTGAAGAACGCCAAAGTCCTGAGTGTGCGCAAACCTGCAGCCACGGCTACCGACACGGCAATTCCGGCCAAAGCGTAACTTGCTAGGGTGAGAAGAGGCCTGTTGCTCGTGGTCCTGGCGGCTCCCTTGATGGGTGTGGCGCAAAACCTCGCATGGTCTTCGATGAACACGGCGGGCCCCGCACGCTGGACGGCATTGGCCGGAGCCGCATGGGCTTATCCGTCCGATGCCGGAGTGTCCACCTTTAATCCATCCCTCGCCGCAGGCCTTGATCGCCGACAGGCGGTACTCAGCACCGGCTCGTTGCCCAGTGGACTGCGTTTGGGGCATATGAGTGCGGCCGGTTCCGCCAAAAAATGGCACTGGGCCGTCGGAGTCGACTACCTCAACTCAGGCCGCATGCCCGAAACCAACGAACTGGGCGGAGTCGTCGGCGAATTTCGGTTTCAGGAATCGCGGCCGCGCGCAACCGTCGCACGGGCGCTCGAACTCAAGGGCGACCGGCAAATCCTCGTCGGTGCCACGGCGCGCTGGACCCTTCAAACTGCCTCGAACTTTGTGGCTCAGGCACTGAGTACCGACATCGGTGCGACCTATGTGGGCGATAGCGGACGCTTCCACGCGGCCCTCGTCCTTCAGCACGCCGGACTCAGCCTTGATCCCCTGGGCTCCACTCCCGAAGCCTTGCCTACCGCCGTGCATGCGGCGATCAGCCGCAAATTCCGCTACGCGCCCTTTCGCATCCACATTGCGGCCCGCGACCTGCAGCGCTGGAATTTGGCCGGATACGAACCCCTTCGCGAAGTGCGCGACCCGTTGACGGGTGCGGTTACCTACGACTCGCCATCCTTCACCAACCTCGCTCTCAGGCACTTGGCTACCGCCGTGGAGGCAGAGTTGGGCGGACGCCTCCGCCTTCAAATCGGCTACGATTTTCGGCGCCAGCTCGAAATGCAGCTGCCCACCCGACGCACCAACGCGGGCCTAAGTTTTGGTTTTGGTCTCAAAGCCGGAAAGAGCCAGTTTCAGTGGTCCCAGGCCGTCTACCACGTTGCGGGCCGATTCACGCAATTTTCCTACACTCGGAACCTATGAAGACCCTCCGCATCGCCGTGGACGGCTATGCCTCGACCGGCAAGTCTACGCTCGCCAAGCGCCTCGCATCTGCCCTCGGGTACCTGTACATTGACACCGGAGCCATGTACCGCATGGTCGCCCTGTTCGCGATTCGCAATTCGTGGGCCTCTCCCGACGGAATCAATGCCGTCGCCATCAACGCTGCCCTCGACCAAATCCACCTCGGATTCGCGCGCGACGCGCAGGGACGGAACCGGGCCATCCTCAACGGCGAAGACGTCGAAGACGCCATTCGGAGCATGGACGTCAGCCGTGTCGTGAGCGCCGTATCCTCGCTTGTCCCCGTGCGCCGCCGCCTGGTCGCCCAGCAGCAGGCCATGGGCCGCAGCCACAGCGTCGTCATGGACGGCCGCGACATCGGAACCGTCGTGTTCCCCGACGCCGAACTCAAACTCTTTGTGACCGCCGACGCCGACGTGCGCGCCCAGCGCCGCTTTGCCGAGATGGACGCCGCCAACCCGGGCAGCGTATCGCTCGAAGAAGTCAAAGCCAACCTGCTTCAGCGCGACAAAGAAGACCGCGAACGCCTCGACAGCCCCCTACTTCTCGCTGACGACGCCATCGTGCTCGACAACTCAAAGGTTTCGCCCGACGAACTGTTTGACCAGGCGATGCAGCTGGTTAGCAAGGTTAGCTGAGATTAGCAGGGTTGGCTCGTTAGCAAGGTTGGCTCGTTAGCAAGGTTGGCAAGGTTGGCTCGTTAGTTTACTGTAGCTGGTTTCTAGTTACTTGTTAGGTGAAGCTGTGGTTGCCCACGCGGCGAACTCTAGAAACAAGAAACAGATGGAGGCGTGAAGCGCCCCAACCCGTTCGGTTATAACCGGATTTTACTTTTTTACAAAATTCTCAAAACGGCTAAAATTCACGTTTTCAGTTGATTAACTGAAAATTCCGTTTAGAAAAATAGCTGCCCGGCAGCCCTAGGTGCTCAGAGCAAAAGACCAACGAGCCAATCTTGCTAACCTGGCTAGCGGGTTAATTGCTCTGCAGACGGGCAATCACCGTTTCGCCTCCGCTCGGCTTGTCGCCAATTTTGCAAAGGACTTCGGCGTCGAGTGGGAGGAAGATGTCGACCCGTGACCCGAAGCGAATGAATCCGACGTCTTCGCCCACGGATACGGGTTGGCCGGGCTTGACGTAGACGGCGATGCGGCGGGCGACGGCTCCGGCGATTTGGCGGATCATGACTTCACCGTGGTTGAGGGTTTCAAAAACGAGCGTAGTGCGCTCGTTTTCGGTGCTTGACTTGGGGTGCCATGCGACGAGGTACTTGCCCTTGTGGTACTTGGCAAACACGGTGCGGCCGCTCACCGGTGCGCGGTTGACGTGCACGTTGAGGGGCGACATAAAAATGCTGATTTGCTTGCGCTTGCCTTGAAAGTACTCAGGTTCTTCGGCCTCTTCGATGACCACGACGGTTCCGTCGGCGGGCGCGATCACGTCGCCGGCCTCGGCGACGGTGGTGCGGGTTGGGTTCCGAAAGAACTGAAGGACGAGCCCAAGCAGGACTAGGGCGAGCACGAGATAGGCGGATACGGCCCAATCGGCTGCGCCCAATTGGGTCAGCAGTACGTACGGAACGGCCAGGATGAGGAGGCTGACGAAAATGGTTTTGGTTCCTTCGCGGTGAAGCATGTCGAAATTGTTAAAATGTTTGGAACGCTAAAAGAACTATAACTAAGGTGATGCTCGAGAGCAAGTAGCTGTCGAGGCGGTCGAGAAATCCCCCGTGCCCCGGGAGAAAGACACCTGAGTCCTTTACGCCGGACTGTCGCTTGAAATAGGAACCGATGAGGTCGCCTATGGGGGCGGTGGTGGCGACGACCACCGCGAGTACGACGGTAAGCTTGAGCGACACGTCCAGGGCGAGGTGAAAGAGGCCGTAGGCGGTTCCGACTGTAAAGAGGATGCCGGTGATTAAGCCCTCCCAGGTCTTTTTGGGCGACAGTACGGGCGCCATGGGGGTGCGGCCAAAAAGGCGTCCGCCCACGTAGGCCATGGAATCCGAGAG
>CAIJMB010000170.1 GCA_903821715.1 uncultured Flavobacteriales bacterium | reverse complement strand
GTTTCCAGCTATTTCAAGAGCTTGTTTTTCAACGCGTTGAGCGACAAAAGTGAACGATAATTCATAAAGGGCCGCAAGCGCAAAAGCGACTGCAAACAGGCGGATAACCACTTTATTCTGCATAGTGTGGGTGACTTTAGTACGAGGCGGCAAATATAGGTGAATTACCTTTGGAAAATGCGTGCACAACTTCGGACCGTCCTCATTCTGACCCTGTGGGCTGCTTTGCCGTTCTCTGGGGCCAGCCAAGTAAAGTGGTCGTTTTTTCCGACGAACTTGGCCGGAATCCAAAATTCCGCCGGCCAAGCACTGAATTTAGGAACCGCGGGCGGTCTCAATAATCCCCAAATGTTTCACGCCGACGTGGATGGCAACGGCAGTGAGGACCTCATCGTCTTTGACCGCGATGGCGGACGATGGCTCGCTTTGGAGCGAATCAATGGGCAGTGGGCCGAACGTCCGGAGTGGACGCGTGGCTTTCCGAAGAACCAGCAATGGGTCCACATAGCCGACTTCAACTGCGATGGAGTACCCGATGTTTTTGGTTGGGTCATTAACGGAATTGGTGTCTGGCAAGGTGCACGAGTAGGTGGCGCCCTAACCTTCAGTTGGGCTTTGGGCAACCAAACCGAGCTCAAATCCGTCTACGTCCAAGGGAATCCAGCCTACAACCTTCAGGTAATCAGCGTGGATCGTCCGTTCATTACCGACGTGGATCAAGACGGAGACTTGGACGTGCTCACATTTGACATGGGCGGAACAAAAATCGAGTGGCACCAAAATTCCTCAGCTTGCGGATTGAATTTCACACTTGCCGACGGATGCTGGGGCGACTTCGAAGAAGGTGGATTGAGCAATGCTCTTCAAATTGATGCATGCACGGGATCGAGGGTATCGTCCCCTGCCCTCACCGAAGACATTAAGCACGCCGGGTCCACCGTACTCATTCACGACCTGGACGGCAACGGCCTTCCCGACATTTTGCTCGGAGATGTATCGTACGCGACTGGTGTGGCGGGTTACAACGTGGGTAGCCTCGCCGTGTCCAACATTGAAAGCCAGGACAGCACCTGGCCTTCGGGCGGAACCCCGGTCAACCTCTGGTTTCCCGGATTTTCGTTAATCGACGCCAACGGAGATGGTGTCAAGGACCTCGTGGCTAGCCCCACAGAGCGTGTGGCCCAATCCGATTCGTGCGTTTGGCTCTACCCGAATAGCGGTTCAACTACCGCTCCCTTTTGGCAGCGCAGCCAGACACAGTTTCTTCAAGGCGAAATGCTTGAGCTGGGGTCATATGTGGTTCCGTACGGAGGTGATTTGAACACGGATGGTTTGCAGGATCTGATTTTGGGAAGCCGGCTTGGACTTCGGTACTATGCGAATGTGGGTTCTGCACCAAATCCTGTGTGGCGGCACACGTTGGTTCCGTTTTCAAGCAGTTTGACACCAAATCCCACATGGACAGCGCCCTGCCTCGGCGACCTAAACGGTGATGGCTTACTCGACCTCGTGGTGGGCCGCGCCGACGGAAAGGTGTATTCCACCTTGAATTCCGGGAGCATTTTTGCGCCGAACTACAGCGGTGGAGCGGTACAACTCGGCACGCACGATGTTGGGCAAAATGCCAGCCCAGAGCTGTATGACCTCGACAGCGACGGCGACCTTGACCTTTTGGTGGGCAACGAGCGCGGAGAAGTCGCATTTCAGCGCAATGACGCCGGAACCTGGGTGCTTGTGACCGAGCGATTTGGTTCCGTGGACGTGGACACCGCTCGAACCTTCAGCGGACGCGCGGTTCCGAGAGTAGTATTGAACCAAGGAAGCACCGAGCTCTGGGTAGGAAGCGCCTACGCTGGGGTGATTGCGTACCCCAATGTCTCGGGCATTATCAACCAACCTGCGGAACTCACTCCTCAGGTGGTTAATTCCGCCACCGCCACCGTAACGAGCACCACCCTCGGTACTCCGTTTGGCGGAAGCAAGCGCGCCGGACGGCACCAGTACCTGATTCGCGGAAGCGAGCTGGCCGCCCTGGGCATCGTTGGCCCCACGCGCATTCAGGGCCTCAAGGTCAACTGCGTGACGCCGAGCGCCCCGTACCTCAGCCAAGGCTTCAATATCACTGTGCGGCAGACATCAGACAGTGTGCTTTCTGCAATGGGACCCAATGGCGGCGTCGCGTTTGCCTACCTCGCGGTGCTGAGTCAGGGATGGAATTTGATCAGTTTTCAGAATGCCTTTGACTACGACGGAACGTCAAATCTCGTAGTGGAGTTTTGCTTCAGCAAAAACCTCCCGAGCAGTGACGTGCACTTGGCGGCCCACCGTACTCCGTACCTGAGCCATGCGTTCGGAGATGTGGCCAACCACAATAGCATCACGACCAACGGCTGCACTATGCCAGGACTGGGGGCCGACAGTTTGCGCATCGACCTGGAATTTGTCATGACCCCACGCATGGTGGCCTCGGCTACCGTGGCGCACGACGGCAACCTCAACGCTCCGTGGGTCAAGGATTTGGATTTCAATGGAATTCCCGAAATGGTTTTGGGCGTATCCACAGGCGGAATTCGATTTATGAGCGCCGACACCAACCGCATCGGCCTGCCCGAAGCGGATTTTGAGGTGGGCGATCTTGTGGTTTGGCCCAATCCCGGGGCTTCAGAGTTTTTTGTGGGGGGTGACGGAACCGTGCGTGTGCACGGTTTGGACGGACGTTTCATGGGTCAGTTTGTAGCTGGCGCCGGTTCGCCGATCCCTACGGCCGGTTGGGCGCCTGGGGTGTACGTGATTACAAGTCCATGGGGACGCGCGCGGTGGGTGAAGCTTCCGTAGTCGGACCTCGGAGTACGGTGGTACTCTACGACGGCGACTGTGCGCTCTGCCAGCGCTCGGTGCGGTTGCTGAATGCACTGGACCGAAATGGAGTGCTGAGCTATGCGCCTCTTACCGATGAGTGGAGGCAGGCCTACCCTGGCGGAGTAGTTGTTTGGACGCCCTCAGCCGTGTACTCAGGCGCGGACGCCGTGGTTCAGGCACTCCGATGTCTTGGCCCAAGGGGCCGAATGGTCGCCGCGGGGGTGCGGTTCACACCCGGGCATAAAAAAATGTACCGGTGGGTTGCGACCCACCGGTACCAGATTTTTGGACGCGCCACGCAGGATCTTACAAGCTGTCCAGCACCGAGTTCATGGCGCGGACGGCCGCTGCACTTTGTGCAAACTCCGCCGCTTCCTCAGCGTTGAGCTGGTAGTCCACGATGGACTCCCATCCGTTGGCACCAATCACCACGGGAACGCCCATACAGATATCTGATTCGCCGTACTCGCCCTCGAGGTATACCGAACAGGGGAACACCTTCTTTTGGTCGCGCACAATGCTCGCGGTCAGGGCTGCACCAGCGGCACCAGGAGCGTACCACGCCGAGGTCCCGATAAGGCCCGTCAGGGTTGCACCACCGACCATCGTCGCTGACTTGACCTCGGCCAACTTTTCGGCGCTCAGGTAGTTGCTCACGGGGCTGCTTTGATAGGTTGCCAAGCGGGTCAGGGGAATCATGGTGGTATCACCGTGTCCACCCACTACGGTGCCCTGAAGGTCGCTTGCCGGAACATTCATTGCCTCAGACAAGTAGTACTTGAAGCGCGCTGAATCGAGGATTCCGCCCATACCGATGATACGGTTTTTGGGAAGTCCGCTCTGCTTGGCCGCCAGGTAGGTCATCGTGTCCATCGGGTTCGAAATCACCACGATCACGGCCTCCGGAGAGTACTTCAACGCGTTTTCAACCACAGACTTCACGATACCGGCGTTGGTTCCGATGAGTTCTTCGCGGGTCATGCCGGGCTTGCGCGGAATGCCGCTCGTGATCACCACCACTTTAGAGCCCGCCGTAGCAGAGTAGTCGTTGGTGACACCGCGAACCGTGCTGTCAAACCCGTGAAGGGTCGCCGTCTGGTTCATGTCCATGGCCTTGCCCTCGGCAAAGCCCTCTTTAATATCGAGAAGAACGATTTCTTTGGCGAGTTCCATGCGAACCATCGCCTCGGCACACGTAGCACCTACGTTTCCTGCGCCTACAACGGTAATTTTCATCAGTTTGGGGTATTAAAAAAGGGCCGCCGAAGCGACCCTTCAAAGGTAGTACGCAAACGCGTCGACTTAGGCGTCGATTCGGGCGTAGCGCGCGTTTTTCTCGATGAATTCGCGACGTGGCGGAACATCGTCACCCATCAGCATCGAGAAGATGCGGTCGGCCTCAGTAGCGTTATCAATGGTCACCTGCTTCAGCGTGCGAGCCTCGGGGTTCAGCGTGGTCTCCCAAAGCTGCTCGGAGTTCATCTCTCCCAGACCCTTGTAGCGCTGCACGGTAACCCCGGACTGCTCTTCGCCGCCCAATTCGCGGGCCACTTGGTCGCGCTGCGTTTCGTTCCATGCATACTGCGACTTTTGACCCTTCTTCACGAGGTACAAGGGTGGTGAGGCGATGTACACGTAGCCACGCTCCACCAACTCTTTCATGTAGCGGAATAGGAACGTAAGTACCAGCGTCGCAATGTGCGAGCCGTCCACGTCGGCGTCGGCCATGATGATGATCTTATGGTAGCGCAACTTCGCCGTATTCAGGGCTTTGCTGTCCTCTTCGGTTCCGAGGCTCACACCCAAAGCAGTGAAGATGTTGCGAATTTCTTCGTTCTCGAAGATGCGGTGCTGCATCGCCTTCTCGACGTTCAGGATCTTACCTCGCAGTGGCAGGATGGCCTGAAAGCGACGATCACGACCTTGCTTGGCCGTACCACCTGCGGAGTCACCCTCGACGAGGAAGATTTCGCACTGTGCGGGATCGGTCTCTGAACAGTCGGCAAGCTTTCCGGGAAGAGAATTGGATCCGAGTACCGTCTTGCGCTGGACCATTTCGCGGGCCTTGCGGGCCGCGATACGGGCCTTTGCGGCCAGCACCACCTTGGACACGATAATGCGTGCCTCGTTGGGGTGCTCCTCGAGGTAGTTGGTAAGCATCTCGCCCACAATACGGTCCACCGCTCCTGAAACCTCGCTGTTGCCCAGCTTGGTCTTGGTCTGGCCCTCAAACTGTGGCTCCATAACTTTCACACTGATGACCGCAGTCAAGCCTTCGCGAAAGTCGTCACCTGCAACCTCGACCTTTTCTTTGGTCAAAATACCGGACTCGTCCGCATACTTTTTGAGTGTACGGGTCAGTGCGCGGCGGAATCCCGCGAGGTGGGTGCCACCTTCGTGCGTGTTGATGTTGTTCACGTACGAGTGAATGTTCTCAGCGTACGTGGTGTTGTAGGTCATCGAAACTTCCACCGGAATTCCCTCAATCTCGCCTTCCATGTACATCGGCTCTGGAATGAGGCGTTCGCGGTTCTGGTCGATGAACTCGGTGAATTCCTTCAAGCCGCCTTGGCTGTAGAACTCCTCGGTACGGGGGCTTCCGTCCTCTTGAACGTCGCGCTCGTCGGTCAGTTGAATGCGGATTCCGCGGTTCAAGTAGGCCAGCTCGCGAAGGCGCGCTGCGAGAATATCGTATTGGTAGACGCTCTCGTAAAAAATGCTGGTATCAGGCTCGAAGTATACAATGGTACCGCGGTAGTCTGAAGGTCCAACCTCTTTGACGTCGTACATCGGCTTGCCGATGTTGTACTCTTGCTGGTACTCTTTGCCGTCGCGGTGAACATTGACGCGCAAAAGAGTTGAAAGTGCGTTCACACAGCTCACGCCTACCCCGTGCAGACCGCCCGAAACCTTGTAGGAATCCTTGTCAAACTTACCCCCTGCGTGCAGGACCGTCATAACCACCTCAAGCGCAGACTTACCCTCTTTGGCGTGCATGGCTACCGGAATTCCGCGGCCGTCGTCTTTAACCGTAATGCTATTGCCTTCGTGAATGACTACACTCACCTTGGTGGCATGCCCCGCAAGGGCCTCGTCAATTGAGTTGTCCACGACCTCATAGACGAGGTGGTGAAGACCTTTTTGGCCAATGTCGCCGATGTACATCGCGGGGCGCTTGCGCACCGCTTCTAAACCTTCGAGGACTTGAATGCTGTCCGCGCCGTACTGATTGTTTTCGCTCATGATTCCGTAAAAATGGACTATCTACAAAGATAACCCAGGCCTCGCACCGGGGAGTCCATAAGCGCAGAAATTAGCCCCGTTTATCAACATTTTTTTCAACAGGCCGCACGAACGGCAACCCGTTGAGTTCTGGAGTCCTAAACGCTTAAAACTTGTAAACCAAGCCCAAATTTGCGCGAATTCCCTGAACGGGGTAGCCCATCCACCATTCTGCGCGCTGGTTGAGCAGGTTGTCAATGCGAATCACCGCGTCGAGCTGGCTGTTGTAGCGGTACTGGGCTCCGAGACGAACATCCATGAACGCCGGGAGGTCGTACTCGGTCATTAGGCCGCTTAACGTAGTGCGAGCGCCGCGAAGCACCATGGCTCCATCGATTCGGATTTTATCACCAAAATTGGCACGAGCCTGTGCTCCAAGCTC
>CAIJMB010000169.1 GCA_903821715.1 uncultured Flavobacteriales bacterium | reverse complement strand
GTGCTCGAGAAGCAGTAGCATTCCGTAGGGTGTCGCAGGCAAGTACGTGGGCAATCCAAGCGCCATACGTCCCACGTTTTCAGGGTGAAAGCCATCGACGTCCTTTTGAGGATTTATCGACAAGAGAATCTCGTCGGCATTCAGATGGGCCGGCAGCGGAAGCTGCACAATAAATCCGTCTACTGCGGGGTTGCTATTCAGATCTGAAACGTGCTTTTGAAGCTCCTGCTGAGTGGCATTGGACGGAAGCGTGATCAAAGTTGATTCAAAACCAACCTCTTCGCAGTCACGAACTTTGCCTTTCACGTAGGCCTGGCTCGCGGGATCGTCACCTACCAATATTGCGGCGAGGTGTGGCGCGCGCTTTCCTTGCGCCCTGCGGCCTGCCACTTCCTTGCGAATGTGGGCCTTCCATGCGGCTGCGGCATCACGGCCGCTGAGAATGAGTGCCATCAGCGCATGCGGTTCATCATGGACATGAGCTGGCTGCGTCCGCCCTGACCTTGCATCATTTTCATCACGCGGCTCATGTCGTCAAATTGCTTTATGAGCTTGTTGAGTTCGGTGACATTGCGTCCGCTTCCCGAGGCAATGCGTGCCCGACGGCTTCCATTGATAATGCTTGGATTGCTTCGCTCTTCAGGAGTCATGGATCGAATCATGGCTTCGACGTGCTTGAACGCATCGTCCGGAATATCCATCCCTTTCATCGCCTTGCCTACTCCAGGAATCATCCCCATGAGGTCCTTCATGTTGCCCATCTTTTTGACCTGCTGGATCTGATCCAAAAAGTCATCGAAACCAAACTTATTGGTGGCAATTTTTTTGTTGAGTTTGCGCGCCTGCTCAACATCGAATTGCTCTTGAGCGCGCTCAACCAACGAAATGACGTCACCCATCCCGAGGATGCGGTCGGCCATTCTGTCGGGGTGAAAGACGTCCAGGGCGTCCATTTTTTCACCGGTTCCAATGAATTTGATCGGCTTTTGGACGACGTGCCGAATGCTCAACGCCGCACCGCCACGGGTGTCGCCATCGAGCTTTGTGAGAATGACCCCGGTATAGTCGAGGACGTCGTGAAAGGCCTTCGCGGTGTTGACTGCGTCTTGACCCGTCATGGAATCCACGACAAAGAGAATTTCTTCGGGCGAGGTGGCCGTGCGGATCGCAGCAATCTCGCGCATCAAGGCCTCATCCACCGCGAGGCGGCCCGCGGTATCGATCAAGAGGTAGTTGAATCCGTTGGTTTTGGCGTACGCCTGGGCTTCACGAGCAATTCGAACCGCATCTTTTTCGCCCTCAAGGCTAAATACTTCGATTCCAATTTGTTCGCCCAAAGTTTTGAGCTGATCAATCGCCGCGGGGCGGTAGACGTCAGCCGCGGCAAGTAGGACTTTGCGACCCTTTTTGCGCTTGAGGTGGTTGCCCAACTTTGCGGTGAACGTCGTCTTACCCGAACCTTGTAGGCCCGCCATCAGCACGGTTTGTAGTCCGTTACCACTGGCGATTTCGGTGGCGGAACCACCCATTAGGGAAGCCATTTCGTCGCGCACCACCTTGACCATCAACTGGCCGGGCTCGAGGGACTTGAGCACATCCTGGCCCATCGCCCGGTCTTTGACGCGGTCGGTGAATTCCTTAGCTAGTTTGTAGTTGACGTCCGCGTCTACGAGTGCGCGGCGAATATCCTTGATCGCCTCGGCGATGTTGATGTCGGTAATCTTGCTCCGCCCCGATAACCGGTGGAGTGCGGAGTCGATTTTTTCACTTAGGGATTCGAACATGATCCCTGCAAAGTTAGGCTATAGCGGGGAGCCGAAGGGGTACATCCATCGCCAAAATAAAGCAGTCTGTTGTCGCGGTTACGGCCACTTCATCGACTTCTGAAACACCTAGTCCGTCGCGAGATTCGAGTGCAATTCCTGCTATCTGCGCAGCACCTTCAATTACAAAGAAGTAAACTCCGTTTTCGCTGCGCTTTGAACGGTAGTTGCGCGATGTTCCTGTCGGAATTTTGGTAAGTGAAAACCAAGCCTGCTGGTGAATAGGCATGGCATCGCCATGACCCATAGGATTCACCACCGCATGCCACGCTTTGCCGAGGGCATCTACATCGTAAAAGCGCTGCTCGTAGCGGGGTTCTACCCCACGACGCTCAGGAATAATCCAAATCTGCAAAAGCGAGCATGGATCAGCTGCACTCGCATTGTACTCGGAATGAAATACTCCGGTTCCGGCACTCATGGCCTGAACCTCGCCCATACGGAGCACCTCTTTGTTGCCCATCGAATCTTGATGCTCAAGCGCTCCGGTAAGCGGAATAGTGACAATCTCCATATTGTCGTGCGGATGCTTGCCGAATCCGGTTCCGCCCGCAATCCAGTCGTCGTTGAGCACGCGGAGCACTCCATAGTGCACCCGCTCTGGGTTGTAGTAGCCCGCAAAAGAAAAGGTATGCGCGGTCTTGAGCCAGCCGTGGTCGGCGGTTCCTCGTGATGAAGATGGATGAAAAACGGTGTTCATTGTGCAAATATATGTTTAAACACTTAACAGAACAAGGGATCAAAAAAACCGGCCTTAGGCCGGTCACTATTCACATTTCTCGACGCTCTATTCTAATTTCTTTTCGAATGGGACCAGTCCCACCCTCGAACGACGGAACGCCCTGGCCCAGACCCAATGGAATAAGAAATCCGCGCACCTTATATGGCTTACCATCTCTTCGGTAGTCCACTTCGATGGCATCACCCATTTTCAGTGCCCGCACAAGTTCAACCATCGCCCTTGGTGTTTCGATTGAGGTCCCGTTGACCTTGGCAATGACATCGCCAACGCGCATACCCAAGGCCGCTGCGGTACTCACCATCTCGACGGATTGTACGGTCACACCCTTCACACCTTCTGTCGCAGCGATTTGAACGCCAAACATGGGCCGGGCATCACTCGGGACGCCCATCATGATCATTTGCTCAGAAATACCCGACTCCAATTGGTTTGTCATCAAGCTGTCCATATTCAAGG
>CAIJMB010000168.1 GCA_903821715.1 uncultured Flavobacteriales bacterium | reverse complement strand
TCGCTGGGCTGCAGCTACTTTGGACTCTAGGGGCCCCTCTTCTACACCCATCACGGTCACCAAACTAATCTGGTTGGTGTCGGAATCCATTCCCGTCTCAGCCGTCGCGTAGTTAAGCACAATGGCATCCGCGTCCTTTCGCACCAATTTGCTTCGTGCGGAATCCAGACCATTCCCCGTTTCGAGCGCAAACCCAATGAGAACCTGTCCGGGGCGGCGTTGTGCACCAAGAGACTGAAGAATATCTGGCGTGGGAATCAGATTGATTCCGCTGGAAAGCTCGCCTTTGGGGCTCTTAGTCGTGCGCAACTCAGCCGGTTTAAAGTCCGCAACTGCAGCGGCGGCAATAATCACATCGGATCCCTCAAGAGCACCCAGTGCCGCGTCGTGCATTTCGCTTGCAGAACGCACCGACGTGATGTGAACGCGTTCAGTCCACGTTTGGTCTGCGCGACGAAGGGGTCCGCGAATCCAGCGCACCTTAGCCCCACGAAGTTCGGCCTCAGCGGCCAAGGCCTCGCCCATTTTTCCGCTTGAGCCGTTGCTGATAAAGCGGACGGGATCAATGGATTCTTCGGTCGGACCGGACGTTAGAAGCAGCGTCTTACCGGACCAAAAGGGCCGAGTTCCGAAGTGAAGTTCGAGTGCGCGGTGCATGAATTCAGGTTCACACATGCGTCCTGCCCCACTCAATCCAGAGGCCAGCTCACCCTCAGGAGACGGCCACACACTGTGGCCCATTGCACGCAGTAGGTCGAGGTTGATGCGAGTCGCTGGGTATGCATACATATCCAAATCCATGGCCGGAGCCCAAAACACAGGGCATTTTGCCGAAAGCACTAAGGAGAGCACGAGGTTGTCGCATAAGCCATGGGCCGCTTTGGCGATTGTGTTACTGGTGGCGGGCGCTACGACGAGCGCTTCGGCCCATTCGGCCATGTGCACGTGATTGTTCCAGGCTGTGCGACCAGGGATTTGATCGACAAGGTGGCGCTCCACCGGTGATCCGCTGAGTGCTGCCAGGGTGAGCGGAGTCACGAATTCTTCTGCGGCGGGAGTCATCGCCACGCGAACATCAGCACCGGACTGGCGCAGAAGGCGAACCAATAAAGGAATTTTGTACGCGGCAATGCCGCCGCTTACGGCAAGCAGGATGCGTCGACCCTGCAAACTCATGGCCTTACGACTTGGTCGTTTCGGTCTCGGGGTAGCGGTAGAACACCTTGCCATCGAGCCACTCGTGAACCGCCATCGCATGGGGCTTAGGAAGCGCTTCGTACTGGCGCGACATCTCAATCTGCTCCTTGTTTTCGAACACCTCTTCGAGGCTGTCAGTCACCACTTCAAAATCTTCAAGCTTCTCGTTGATCTCGGCGCGGAGCGTTTCGTTGATCTGCTCTGCACGGCGTGAAATCACGGCAATCGCTTCGTAGATGTTGCCCGTTGAGGCGTCAAGCTCATTGAAGTCCAACGTTTTGGTCGTCTTCGAGGCAGCGAGGTGGGCTTTATCCATGGTTCTGTGTGAAAAAAAGTTGCAATTGGGAGGGCAAAAGTACGACTATTTTTTGGTACCCGCAGCTACCCGGCGCGCTAATGACGCAACCTGCCCCGTGTGGGGGCCTTCGGGATAGGCCGCGAGGTATTCTTTGACGTAGGTATCTGCGTCGCGAAAGCGCTCGGCTTTTTTTGAATCAATCGAGTTCTCGGCGTACTTCACCGCGGACTCAATACGGAAGTACATCGCTTCTTCGCGGCGCGGACTGTCGGGGTATTCGCTCAGCATTACGTTGAACGAAACGACTGAACTCGCATACTGGTTGCGGTGGTGGTAGCCCTTGGCAATCAGGTAGCTCTTCTCTTCAAGACGTTCGCGAAGCTCGTCCATGTGGCCGTTGGCCTTGTCGAGAAACGGTGAGTTGGGGTGCGTGTTGATAAAGAGCTGCAGTTCATCCATGGCCTGGTAGGTGTAGGCCGGATCCAAAGTTTTGGACGGGGCCTCGAGGTAGGCACAGTACGATGAAAGATAGGCCGCCTCTTCGGCAAAGGCATCCACAGGAAACGTTTGAGAAAAGCGTTTAAAGTGGTAGGATGCGAGCAAGTAGTCGCGCTGTCCGTACAGCGTCTTCGCGAAGTAGCGGTAGACATCTTGGGCTTTGGTGGTTCCGCGGTACGACGCCATGAGTTCGTCAAACAGCGGGTAGGCCTTGCTGTAGTTGCCTTGGTCGTAGTACTGAATGGCCCGCTCAAGTTTGTACGCCGGATCAGTGCTTTTAAGCACTTTATTGTAGTCGCCGCACGAGCTCAGGGCTACGACGGCAGACATTAGAATCCAGTTCTTCATAATTCGTGCTGCTGCAATTCGCGTACCGATTGGGCCAAGGCCGCTTCAAGTTGGGGTGAAACGGGCCACAACGGAAGGCGAAGTGCGGGGTGAATGATCCCGAGGTGCGCGAGGGCAGATTTGATTCCGCCCGGATTGCCCTCGGCAAAAAGTTGCTGGGTGAAGCGAAGCATCGCGTAGTGTCCCACACGAGCGGCTTCCATGTGGCCAACCCGCGCGTCGCGAACCATTTGGCTAAACGTTTTGGGAAACGCTTGGCCGCTCACCGAAATGACGCCGTGGGCTCCAGAGGCCACCAACGGAAGCGTGAGGTTGTCGTCGCCGCTCAGCACATCAAAACCCTGGGGAGCGCCGTGGATAATGGTCATTGCCTGCTCGAGGTTGCCACTGGCTTCTTTGATCGCTACCGCGTGCGGAACCTCGTGCGCAATGCGAAGAGTCGTTTCGGCGGCCATGTTCGAGCCTGTTCGACCTGGCACGTTGTACAGAATGATCGGGAGGTCCGTCGCCCCAGCGAGGTGCACGAAATGGCGGTAAATGCCCTCTTGCGTGGGCTTGTTGTAGTACGGCGAAACGCTGAGTACGCCCGAGATACCTTCGTGGAGACCCGCTTTGAGTTCGGCGGCAACCTTTGCGCTATCGTTGCCCCCTACCCCTTGCACCACAGGGACACGGCCTGCAGCCGCTTCGCAAATCGCCGCAACGACGCGATGCTTCTCGTCGGCGGTTAGCGTCGCTGTTTCGGCGGTGGTTCCGAGGGCAACTAAGAACTCGACTCCGCCCGCGATGCAGTGGTGGACGAGCTTTGCCAGCGCAGCGTAGTCGACTTCGTGCTGGGCATTAAAAGGGGTCACCAGGGCTATGCCGGTGCCGCGAAACGGGTTCACGCGTGCGTTCATCGGGGCGGAATTTTAGCGAGCCATGCGCTCAAGGCACGAAAGTAGTCCATAGGAAGGCGGTCTGCGCTGTGGTAGCGCACATCGTAAAAGTCATTTGCTCCGTGCAAGCTTACGCGAAGTCCCGCAGGTGTTCTCGCCACTAAATGGTCAATCGGGCTATCAGGGCTGCGATGAAGGGCTACGACGAGGTCAAATTCCGATTGCATGAATTCGAGGGCATTGCCACCTTGTGCCGCACCGTTCCACGCAAAATCGTCCGTAAAAATTAGTTGCCGCCCCGAGTACAGCGCATTCTTGGGGCGCATTTCGCCCGTCCAACCGATCAGGGCAACCGAGCGCTGCTGGGCTTGCAATGCTGCTACGACCTCGCGGAGCGAATCAAGGTAGCCTTCTTCAGAACGCGCGTCAAACACAATTCCTATTCGGCGCGCACGTTCCCACCCCGGCCATGCCAGACTTGTTGGGCGCTCGTCGGCAGCCTTCTTCCACGCCCGCTGCTGGAGCGGTTTTGCTAGTTTGTAGAGCCAATCCATGCTCGAAATTCTTCTTCGGTTAACCAGGTGACACCTAGTGATTCTGCTTTGGCGCGTTTGCTCGGACCTACGCCCTCGCCAGCCAATAAATAGTTGGTTTTGCTGCTCACGCTGCTCGCTACGCGGCCGCCGTGCTGCTCGACGGCGTCTTTGATTCCGTCGCGGCTGAAGTGGGTAAAGACTCCGCTCACCACAAACGACTTGCCCTGAAGCACGTCAGAGGCATTTAACCTGGGGGCGGCACGCTCGAACTGCACACCGTGTTCCGCGAGTCGGCGGAGTTCATCTTGGTTCGCTTGGTCTGCAAACCACGATGCAATGCTTTCGGCAATTTGAGGCCCCACGTCGGGCACGTTGAGCAAGTCTTCGGTCGAAGCTGCCGCCAGCGCTTCAATTCGATCAAAGGCCTTGGCGAGCTTTTTGGCGACGGTTTCACCCACGTGTCGGATTCCGAGGGCAAAAAGAACCCGCTCGTAGGGCACGTTCGTGCTCGCTTCGAGACTTGCAAGTGCGTTGGACACCGACTTTTCTTTGAACTTATCGAGTCGGCTCCAGCCTTTAGGCCCCAAATCGTAGAGGTCGGCAGGCGTGTGAACCCAGCCAAGGTCGACGAGGCGGTCGACGGTTTCGGTTCCGATTCCGTCGATGTCCATGGCGCGCCGGTGGATGAAGTGCTCAATTCGGCCCTTGATTTGGGGCGGACAAGTATCGCGGTTCGGGCAGAAGTGCTGTGCCTCGCCGTCG
>CAIJMB010000167.1 GCA_903821715.1 uncultured Flavobacteriales bacterium | reverse complement strand
GACCGCGTGTGGTGGGGAAAAGTGAATATTCCGTTTGAAACTAATCGCTATATCGCACTTAAGGCGCGTGTTCTTGACCACCTCGACGGTAAAAACCTCTATGTTCGAGATGCCTTTGCTGGAGCCGAGCCTTCAGTGCAAATCAGCTTGCGCGTCATCAACGAGTTTCCCGAGCACAACTTGTTCTGCTATAACATGTTCCTGCGCCCCACCGAAGCACAGCTCGACGGACTCAACCCTGAGTGGACCATCATTCACGCCCCTAGTTTTGAGGCGGTTCCAGAGCGCGACGGTACGCGCCAGGGCAACTTCGCCATTCTGAGTTTTGACGACAAAACCATTCTCATTGGCGGAACCGGCTACACCGGTGAAATGAAAAAAGGAATTTTCAGCGCGTTGAACTTCCTGCTTCCTACCCAGCACCACACGCTGCCGATGCACTGTTCAGCCAATCTTGGCGCTGACGGAGCTACGGCTCTTTTCTTTGGTCTTTCGGGCACTGGCAAAACCACCTTGAGTGCAGACCCCAACCGTCAACTTATCGGCGACGACGAGCACGGCTGGACCCCTGAGGGACGCGTATTCAACTTTGAAGGCGGATGCTACGCCAAGGTTATCGACCTCACCGAAGAAAAAGAACCAGACATCTTTCGCGCGATTCGCCCAGGAGCACTTCTTGAGAACGTGGTGCTGGACGCCGCAGGCGTTCCGGACTACGAAAACAAGTCGATTACTGAAAACACAAGGGTCTCCTACCCGATTGACTTCATCGATAACATCGTGCTTCCGTCGCAAGGCCCTGCGCCCAAGCACATTTTCTTTTTGACGGCGGATGCCTACGGAATCTTGCCCCCACTCTCGAAGCTCACCCGAGCCCAAGCCGCGTACCACTTTATGAGTGGCTACACTGCGAAGGTGGCCGGAACCGAAGCAGGCGTTACCGAACCCAAGGCCGCCTTCTCTGCATGTTTTGGAGCACCCTTCATGCCCTTGCACCCATCCGAGTACGCTGAAATGCTCATGAACAAGCTCGAAGGCACGGACATTCAAGTGTGGCTCGTAAACACGGGCTGGACGGGCGGAGCCTACGGCACCGGCCACCGCATTTCGCTTAAGAACACCCGCCGCCTTATTCAAGCTGCAATGGGTGGCGAGTTGGACAGCGCCCCCACGGCGACCGACGAGCGTTTTGGCCTTGCCCGCATAGCGGAATGCCCTGGAGTTCCCACCGAAATCCTCGATCCCCGCGCCACATGGGCCGATACTTCCGCCTACGACGCGGGTGCAGCACGTCTTGCGGGTATGTTCCGCGACAACTTCACCAAGTTCGAGGCCGGAACCAACGACGAAATCAAAGCTGCTGGTCCGCGCTAAGCGACCGACGGTGAAAGGTTACGGCGGGCCGCAGGGCCCGCCTTTTTTATTCCGCCCGACTAGAGCAAATCGTTCGCCAGGTTGGCCAGCTCGCTCCGCTCGCCCTTCACGAGCGAAACGTGGGCATACAGCGGCTGCCCCTTGAGGCGGTCCACGAGGTAGCTGAGTCCGTTCGACTGCTCGTCGAGGTAGGGCGTGTCAATCTGGCGCACGTCACCGGTGAAAATGAACTTCGAATTCTCTCCGGCGCGGGTGATGATGGTCTTGACTTCGTGCGGAGTCAGGTTCTGGGCCTCGTCCACAATGAAAATGACGTTGCTCAGCGAACGTCCGCGGATGTATGCCAAGGGCGTCACCAAGATTTTCTCATTGGCTACCATCTCGTCAATCTGCTTGTAGTTGCGATCGCGCTCGCCAAACTGGTTCTTGATGTACTTCAAGTTGTCCCAGAGTGGCTGCATGTAGGGATTGATCTTTTGCTCCGCGTCGCCCGGCAGGAATCCGATATCCCGGTTGCTCAACGGAACAATCGGACGAGCCAAGTAAATCTGCTTGAAGTCGCGGCGCTGCTCCAGAGATCCTGCCAACGCCAACAGCGTTTTGCCCGTGCCTGCCACCCCCGTGAGGGTCACCAACTTGATGTGCGGATTCATGATCGCATGCAGGGCAAACGTTTGTTCCGCATTTCGCGGCTTGATTCCGTAGTAGGCCGACTTCTCCACCAGCTCCATATCGCTGGTTTGGGAATTGAAAAATCCCAATCCGCTACTCTTTCCGTTTTTAAGAATGTAAAACAGGTTGGGCTGCAAATTCAGCTTCTGAATTGTTTTTTGCCCCAAATCCATTGGAACGCGCTTCTGCTCGTACAGCGTTTGGAGCTGTTTTTCAGGAAACCCATCTAATTCAGCCCGGCCGGTAAATACGGTATCAGTCTCCTTCACCTTGCCAGTGAGATAGTCCTCAGCAGCGACATTTAGTGCCTTGGCCTTGAGGCGCAAATTGATGTCCTTGGTCACCAGCACAACGGGGCGGTTGGGCTCTTGCTCCTGCAGGTAGAGTGCGGCGTTGAGAATCTTGTGGTCGTTTTTGCCCTTGCCGTACACCGCCGTCGCATCCACTCCCAAGCCTGGTGTGTCCATTACCACACGGAACTTTCCGCGCTTCGAACCATTCAATGCAATCCAGTCAGTCAACGACTTGTTTTCGGCCTTTTTATCGAGCATTCGAATGAACTCTCGAGCTTCATAGTTCTTGGTGTCGGAACCTTTTTTAAACTCGTCCAACTCCTCAAGTACCGGAATCGGAATCGCCACATCATGCTCCTCAAAATTCATGATGGCATTGTGGTCGTACAGGATTACTGAGGTGTCGAGCACGAAAATCTTTCGAATCTTTTTGGGAGCTGCGGGCATCACATTGAGGGTTTAACTGCGATGAAATTACCCGAATCCCTGGTTAAGTGAGGGTTAAGTCCGCTAAGTTTTCCACAGACTAAGTTGATAACCTCCATTTAGGGCATAGGTCCATGTGCGCTACATTTAATCCCCTTATGGTATCCGTAGAACAAATTCAAAATGCGCTCGGCTTTGCGTCCAAAGAGCTCGCCGAAACACTTGCCCGCGAAGGCCGCATTTTGAACTACCGAGCAGGCGATTACGTAATGGAACCCGGGCAAGCGATGAAGTACGTGCCCATCGTTCTCGAAGGCAGCCTTCGGGTGGCACGCAAAGACAATTCGGAGGATCGAGAGCTCTATCTGTATACACTAGAACCAGGGAGCGCATGCAGCAACACGTTTGGCAGTCTGTACGGCCAAACTCCCAGTCTAGAAGTTCTGGCTGAAGAAGACAGCACCGTACTCTGTGTTCCGATACATGTGGTACACGAGCTGCTGCACACCCACCGTGAGTGGATGAACTTCGTACTGCGTTCCTACCAAAAACGCTTTGACGAAGCCCTCAATGCACTTGACGAGGTGGCCTTTAGGCAGCTGGACGAACGGCTATTGCACTTTTTAGTTGAAAAAGCACGTCGCAACGACCAAAACGAGGTGCACAT
>CAIJMB010000166.1 GCA_903821715.1 uncultured Flavobacteriales bacterium | reverse complement strand
CGGCGCTCTTTTTTGGGCCCTGCCCAAAAAAGAAATCCCCGGCGCGCAGCGCCGGGGATCCCACCCAAAATCCGGACATAACCGGATTTTAAAAATTACTTCGCCGTCAGAACGAGGAACCCGTGCGCCGGAAGGCTCAAGGTTCCGCCCTCGGTCAGCGTGAACGACTCGCCCGTGAAGTGGTTCACGTAGTCGCCGGCGGGGGCGCCTGAGAACGTTACTTCGGCGGCCTTGGTGTCGAAGTTGGTGAACACGACGACGCTGTTGCCGTCCTTGGCACGGCTGAACGCGTAGACGCGGGAATTGCCGGTGGTAATGCGCTTCTGGGCTCCGCCGAAGTCGCCGCTGTTAAGGGCGGGATTCTCGTGCTTCAGGGCGCTCACCTTGGTGTAGAAGGCGGCCTGCGACGTGCGGCTCCAGTCGATCGTGTCGCGCTCAAAGAAGCGGAGCGACTTGTTGAGGCCCACCTCTTGGCCGCTGTAGATCAGGGGCATGCCCTGCTCCATCGTGGCGCAGATGATGTAGGCGGCCTGGGCGTTGGCTCCGATGCGCTTCTCGACGGTTCCGTTCCACGAATTCTCGTCGTGGTTGTCGATGAAGTACATGCGGTACCCGTCTTGGGGGAAGTCCTTCTCTTGGCGCTCCAGGTAGGCGTCGATCGTAGCGACGTCCTCGCCCTGGCAGGCCTTGTTGAGCAGGTGGTGGAACTCCCAGCCGTAGGTCATGTCGCACTGCGACTCGTGGGCCCAGTAGAATTCGGTTTCGCCGAGCAAAAAGATTTCGGGATTCTCAGCGCGCAGCATCGCGTTGGTCTGTTGCCAGAACTCGAGGGGCTGTCCGCCCATCATGTCGTACCGAAAGCCGTCGATCTTCATGTTCTTGAGCCACCACATGAGCTCGCCCTGCATGGCTGTCCACAGCTCTTTGTTCTCGTAGTCGAGCTCAGCCACGTCGGTCCAGTCGGTGGGCTGGTTGTGGTCGTTGCGGCCGTTGCTGATTTCGCCGGTGGCGGAATCGCGGTAGTAAAACTCAGGGTGCTCGGTCATCCAGTGGTGGTCCCAGGCGGTGTGGTTCGGAACCCAGTCCAAAATCACCTTCATTCCGAGCTTGTGTGCCTCGTCGACCACGCGGGCGAAGTCGGCGCTGTCGCCAAATTCCGGATTGATGGCCGTATAGTCCGAGATGCTGTAGTACGAGCCGAGCTCGCCCTTGCGCTTTTCGACGCCAATGGGGCTCATGGGCATAAACCACAGGATGTCGACCCCAAGGTCTTTGATGCGCGGAAGCTCTTTTTCAAACGCGTCCAGCGTGCCTTCGGGTGTGTACTGCCGCACGTTGACCTCATAGATCACGGCGTTCTTGGACCAGTCGGGGTGAAAGGCGTGGGCCGTTTCTTCAGCGGCCTTGGGGGCGCAGGCGGCGGCGAGTACGCCGGCAACTGCAAAAGCGAGAAGCTTCTTCATAGGGGGGGTTACTTGTTGGATTTGATGTAGGCAAAATTTCGGGCCGGAATCTCGGCCTTAACGGTGCTGAGCGTGCCCTCTCCGGCCACGACGCGGGCATCGGGGCCGAGGTCGTTGATACGGATGGTCACGGGCTTGTCGCCGCGGTTCAGTACAATGCGCATGGTCTCCCCGGGGTAGGTGCGGGTGATGATGAGCACGTCCTCGCCGACGCTGCGAATGGCGGTCTGGCCGTAGCACAGCGCCAAGCTGGAGCGGCGCTCTTGAAAGACGTCGGACGTGCGCGAACGCAGCAGGCGCTGGGCTTTGCTGAAGGGCGACGGCTTGCCGGCAGCGTCAAACGACATGTCGCGGCGGTTGTCGGGGTCGTTGGCACCTTCGAGGCCCACCTCGTCGCCGTAGTAGCACACGGGAATTCCGGGAATCGCGCAGTTGAACGCGTGCAGCAGGGCGAGGCGATCCAGCCCGGCCTCGGTGGCTTTGGGCGTTGCGCGGGTGTAGCCGGCGAGCTTCGTGTCCTCTTGCGGCGACACGTGGCCCGAGGCAAGGGTGACAAAGCGCGGACGGTCCTGGTTTCCGCTGATGTTGCCCATCAAGTGGTTGGGGCCGTAGGTCGCCAAGCTGGCTTCGAGGGTGGCTTTGAGCGCCGTGGCGCCTCCGCCCAAGTTGCCAAAAAAGGCGACGGCCGCGTCGTAGAGGTTGAAGTCGAACTGCGCGTCGAGCAGTCCGCTGCCCACGTAGCTGTTGATGAGCTCGGGTGACCCGTAGGTTTCGCCAATTTGGTAGAGGCGGCGGCCCTCGGCGTAGGCGACCTGCTCCTTGAGCTTGCGCGTCAGGGTGCGCCAGTACAGCAGGTCCACGTGCTTGGACGCGTCGTGGCGAAACCCGTCAAATCCGTAGTCCTGCACCCACGGCAATGCCGAGTCGGTCATCGCCATCACGACGTCAGGCCGCTGCGAGTTCAGGGTCGGAAGGTGCGTGTCGAACCACGTCGTCAGGCGGTGGTCGTCCCAGCGCTCGGTGTTGAGCGACGAGTCGGGCAGGTAAAGCGACGTGATCCAGTCGGGGTGGGCCTTGAGCACGGGGTGCTCGAGGTGCACGTGGTGGCCGACAAAGTCAATCAACGTATTGAGGTTGCGGTCGTGCGCCACTTGGTTGAATCGGCGGATTTCGTCGGCGGTTCCCATGCGGGCGTCCGGCTTGGACGTGCTGGTGGGCCAGTACCCGTGGTATCCCGAAAAGCGCGTGTACACGCCGCCCTTGTTCCAGAGTCCCCAGGCGCCCTGCGGGTTGCGGTGCAGCGGCGAAAGCCAAATGGTGTTGAATCCGAGCGATTCGAAGTAGCCCTTCTCGAGGCGCTGCTGGATGCCCTCGACGTCTCCGCCGTGGTAGTCGTTGGCGGGCAGCACGTCGGTGCGGTTCAAGGGCTTGTCGTTCAGCGGGTTGCCGTTGCTAAAGCGGTCGACTAGGGCAAAGTACATGGTTGCTGATTCCCAGTCGTCGCGGCGCAGCTGGGCGGTCGAATTCACGACGTGGCCTTCGTGCAGCGGAACCATCGCTTCTCCGCCAAAGCGGTCCGCGTTAAACGTGTACAGGTGCATCTGGCTGCGCTCGGCACTGCCGGCTTCGGAGGGTATCGCCACGCGCAGACTGCCGTCTTCGGCGGACCGCACCGAAACCTGATAGGTGTTCCAAAACGCGATCAACTCTTGGCCCTTGGGCAGGGCCTTCACGGCAAGCTCGCCTTCGCGCTCGTCAAGAATCTGGATGGGGGCGCAGTTTTGGCCGGGTTCGGCAACCACGAGGATGTCGTTGGCTCCGCCCAATCCGTTCGGGACCTTGGTGGGGTTGTTGGGGTCGTTGACCTCGATTCCGCCCACCGTGAACTTGTATTCGTAGCGGCCGGGTTTGAGGTTGAGCTTGAGTCGGGCCACGTTCGCGGTGTCACGCGCCATCGGGTGGCTGCTGCGGTTCCACGCGTTAAACGTTCCAATCAGGTATGCGGTGGCAGCACTGTCGCCCTGCTGTAGCGGCAGGCTGAATTCCACTTCCTGGACCGGAGCCTGGCGAAGCACCAAGTGGTAGGTTCCGCCCGCGGCCTCGATGCTGGCCACGCCCAGG
>CAIJMB010000165.1 GCA_903821715.1 uncultured Flavobacteriales bacterium | reverse complement strand
CGCGACTTTGAATGCAGCTACTTTCCGAACGATCGCGTGCTGGCGGAACTTCACCGCAAGCCGGTCCGCGGGGCCGATTCCGCACTGTGGAAGGCAGTAGGCGCGGACTCGACGGTGCTCAAGGCATTTCTTACCATTGGCGAAGTGGATTTTGGCGCAAGCCAAACGCGCACCCGGCACTCGGCCGAGGTCCCCCGCCTACTGGATCGACCTCGAATTTCAGAATCGCGAATGGCGCGGACTCTGGGAGGTGCGCCAGGATAGCGCGTGGCTCGTCTCGTTAAATAATAAGTAACTAGTTACTAGCAACTTGTTTCCGCGCAGCGGCGTTAGCTGCGAAGCGCAACAACCGTTCGGTTATAACCGGATTTTACTTTTTTCAAATTTTATGAATTCCATAAAGCAATGTTATTCAGGTACTTAAAGCAATTATCCGTTTAGGGATTAATCGCGAAGATGTACCCAACGGCCAACGAGCTTGTCTCAGCCAATCTCAGCTAACCTGCTTTCGTCGCGCCGCCTCCTTGCGGAGCATCAACAATTCGCGGCCCGTTTGACCGGCTACCGAGGTGTTTTCTTCGGCACGGCGTAAGAGATAGGGCATCACATTCACGATGGGTCCGAATGGAAGGTACTTGGCGACGCGAAATCCGTGGTGGGCCATGACGAAGCTAATGAAGTCGCTCATACCGTATAGTTGAGCGAACCAGATGGGAGCGTCTTGAGGGTTCCAGCCCTGGGAGGTTAGCAGCTCGGCGCCAAGGCGGTTGCTATCCTCATTGTGGGTTCCGAACACCATACCTACACGGCCAGGTGAATCGGGGCGACCCAGGGCCTCGAGCATCATCCGGCCGCAGGCATCGTACTCGGTGTCCGTTCCGGCCTTGTCGGGCTGAATGGGAGAGGGGTAGCCCAAGGTGGCGGCGCGCTCGCGCTCTTTTTCCATATAGGCTCCGCGAACCAACTTCACGCCGTAAAAGTATCCATGGGCGGAAGCATGGTCGAGGTCGGCGCGAAGCTGGGCCTGGCGGCCGACGCGGTAGCACTGAATCGTGGTCATGATGACAAGCCGGTCGCGATTGAATTCCTGCATGGCTTCGCGGGCGAGCTGGTCGATTGCACCTTGAATCCAGGTTTCTTCGGCGTCAATCATGAGTGTGCGGCCCGATTTGGCAGCAAACTGGGCCATGCGGCGGACTCGGGCGCGGACTTTTTCGAGCTGATGCGATTCGGCGGCGGTAAGTTCCGCGCCGAGGGTCATGTGCTCGAGTAGGTCGTGCGGAGCGATTCCGGTCATCTTAAAAACCCCGAGGCTCAGGCCCGGTTCCGTTGCGGCGAGGGCGAGGGTTTGCAAAGCGACCTCTACCGTCTGATCAAATGCCGCGTCGGTAGTTTGGCCTTCGACGGAATAGTCGAGGATACTCCCCACGCCGCCAGACCAAAGTCGCTGAATGGCGGGGCGGCTTTCGGCTACGGTTTCACCGCCACAAAACTGACGAAAGACGGTGGCTCGGATTAGGCCTTTGACGGGAAGCCTCCATTTAAGCGCCCAGAGACTGAGCGTTTTACCCGTAGAAACGAGGGCGGGCGAAGCCAGCACACCAAAAAGAAGGCGGGCACGACGGATGTCGGCAGGGGAGGCGTGCTGAAAGGCCAGCGCGGTATCCGAAAAATCGAGCTTCACAAGGCTAAGGTTCAAAGGTTCGTGCAAAGATATACGGCGGCATGCTCGACCTTTGTGCTGTGAATCTGCATCCCGTACGTGCCTTAGGGCCTGAAGCTTGGAATGAATTGAATGACTGGCTGTTGCGCGAAGGCGACCGCTTCACCTCAGTGCACATTTTGGTGGACAGCACCACCCACGAGCTCGTGCTGCCGCGCTTTATGGCCGAAATCGAGGGCTTGGCCGATGCCCACATCCTTGAAATTGAGCCAGGTGAGGCCTCTAAAGAGTTGGCTCTTGTGGAGCAACTTGCTCTTGGCCTGCGCGACGAAGGGGCCGACCGCGGCGCCCTTTTGATTGCTTTGGGCGGAGGCGTGGTCTGCGACCTCGCCGGCCTCTTGGCCACCCTGTACATGCGCGGAATCGAGCTGGTGCTGGTTCCGACATCGTTGCTCGCCATGGTCGACGCGGCCTGGGGCGGCAAAAACGGAGTGGATTCTGAAGGAACCAAAAACTTACTCGGAACCTGGCGCCCCGAAGCCCCCGTGTTTGCCGATGTGCGCGCCCTCGAAACCTTGCCCGAACGCGAATGGCTTCAGGGTTGGGCTGAACTCGTCAAGCAGGCGTGGATTGCGGGCGGCGGCTTATGGACTGAAGTATCCGGTGGTCCGTGGACCCATGCGCCCTTTTGGGTCCGCGATGCGGCCGAGGTCAAGCTCCAAGTGGTCGTCGCTGATCCCTTTGAGCGCGGAACCCGACGCGCCCTACTGAACATGGGCCATACCGTAGGGCACGCCGTCGAGTCGATGGTGGTGGCACTGGGGTTGGATTATGGCCACGGAGACTGTGTAGCGCTTGGACTATCCATCGAATCGCGAATTCTTGATGCCCTGGGTCAGCCCGGTTCCGCCGAGCGCAGCGCGCTTCGAGGCCGAATTGCGGCAGATTTTCAGCTGGATGCGCTGCGGAACATGGATTCCGCTGCCGTGTGGGCCGCGATGCAGCACGACAAGAAAAAGCGAGCTGGTGAGCTGCGCATCGTGTGGAGTCCTGAGCCGGGCGCTTCTGAAATCGTGCTGGGTATTGATGAGGCAACGTTCACCACAGCTTGGATTGCGGATGCGGCGCATTGAGCTTCCGTACGCCAAAAGCTTGGCCAACCGAGTGATGCTGTTGCGCGCGCTGCGCGGTGAGTCACTTCCGTTGGCCGATTCCCTCTGGAACGACGACATGCACGCGATGCTTCGGGTGCTCAAAGCTCCAGTTGGCCTCGATGGGGTTCGGCGTGCCGATGCGGGCCCGGCCGGAACCGCCTACCGATTCGGAATGGCCTACTGGGCCGCCCAGCCCGGCGCTGAGGTAGTTTTGTGCGGCGACGCTCGGATGCGCGAACGCCCCATCACTCCGTTGGTCGAGGCCCTTCGTCGCCTGGGTGCCTCGATCGACGCGGTCCCCGAGGGTTGGCGAATACAGGGCGTTCAATGGCCGTCGGGCGAAGTCGAGGTGGATGCCCGCGAGAGTTCACAGTTCGCCTCTGCCCTGGTGCTTGTGGCTTCGGTTGCGGCTCCGAATCTGAATGTAGTGACGTCCTTTGGGGTGTCCAGCCCGCCATATTTAGCCATGAGTTACCAGCTCGCGGCCCACACCTCATTGGGGTGGCCACCGGAGCGGGACTGGTCTGCGGCCTTTGTGTTCTGCGCCGCCGTCGGTTTGAGCAGACGTTCGGTCCTTTTGTCGGGCCTCACGCTTGAAAGCGTTCAAGGCGATGTGGTATGCGGCCAATGGGGTGCAGAGCTTGGTTTTGCACTGAGTTCGACGCCTGAGGGCATCGTGGCGGAACCTGCGGTGCCCTTGGCCGGTCCATGGACAGTGGATTTTGGGGCGCAGCCAGACTTGGCGATGCCGGCTATTATCTCTGCCACACTCCTCGGGCGGGGCGGAACCGCCTCAGGCCTCCACACCCTCAACGCCAAAGAATCTCCACGTTTGGATGCTACCGCAGACTGGCTTCGCCTTCTTGGATGTTCGGTTACTCAAGGTTCAGATTGGATCCAGTGGGAGGTTTCTGATTCTGCGGTTCAGCCATCTGAGCTCGAATTGGACTGCCTCGGCGACCATCGCATGGCCTTTTGCGCGGCACTGGTTTCGCTTCGGTTCCCCGTGCACATTCACGGAAGCGAGGCCGTGTCCAAATCGTTTCCGGAATTTTGGGAGGAGTTTGGGGCGTTTCGTTAGCCAGTTAGCCAGTTAGCCAGTTAACCAGTTAGCAAGATTAGCAAGATTAGCAAGGTTGGCTCGTTGGCCAGTTAGCAAGATTAGCAAGGTTGGCTCGTTGGCCAGGTAGCAAGATTAGCAAGGTTGGCTCGTTGGCTTTTCTTGCTTCTCGTGGCTTGTTTCTAGTTTCTGGTTTTCTTGCTACTGGTTTCTGATTGCTAGCGGCAGGTAGCTAGTTACCAATTTTGAAGGGGAAGTTGTGCGCGAATGCTGCCGCTCCAGCCACTTGGCGATCGACGGATTCGGGCGCTCATTCGGGTGAGGTTTTTGGTGTAGGTGAGGGCGGCTTCTGCGGTCCAGCCCGGTCGCCAAAGGGTCATGGGGCCGGTGGCACGGGGGAGCACAGTGGCATTGGTTTGTGGCGAAATTGAGTTAGGATTTTCAATTGAGGTAAAGCTTAGGTTTCCATCCAGGAGGCGTTCCAAGACGTTGGGTTGGGATTCGCTGATGGTGATTCCTGCGATTCCTAGATCTGTAGTGAAGGGGCCCGAGGGCCAGCGGAGCTGGACCGAGGCGCCTTGGGCTCGCCCGAGGTAGAGGTGGCTTCGCAGGCTGACGGCCGCTTTGGGGTTCCACGGGTCTTGTTCACTGCGGATCCCCAAATTGAGTTGACCCGGATACCAAACTACGGTACGCCTTCGGTCAGCCCACGCGGCTGATGGGCCGGTAGTGGTGTTTTGAATGGTGAGACGGCCGGCCCACAGCGGCAACGCCGCTGTAGCGCGGTTCCCGCGCAGCGGGCGCCACACCGTGGCGCCGGCCCCCGGCCTTTCGCCGGCTCCCGGCCTTTCTCCAGCCCCCGGCCGTGCTCCATCACCCGATCCAGCTCCCGCCGGAACCCATTCGCGCTGAACCGCCACAAGAAGCCCACCGGGCCCGTACCACGTCGCGGACAGCTCCGTCCAACCCCGAGAACTCACGCCCGCTTTCACTCCGACGTAGGCAGATCGCAGGGACAGGTCGCCGAACCAGACTCCCGAAGAGTCACGCCCCAGCACGGCTTGGTCAACGAACTTCCGCATCAGGCTTGTAGATTTCGAGGATCTGAATGCTTCAAAATCCCCCAAACCACGTGGGCCACGGCGTGGAAGCATCGCCGGACGAATCCCCACGGCTACCGAACGGGGTCCGGCCCATAGGCGAACGGGATAGTCCGACGGACTGCGCAGCGTCCATGTTGGGGAGGACCATGGTTGGGCGTACACACTCGCGGCGGAGCTGGTGAGGCCGAGGCGGGTTCCGCGGTGCGCGTTGGATGGGGAGCAGCCCGAACAGGACCAGCCCAGGTTGAGCGAGGGATCGATGGGCCCGCGAAGGATGCGGCCTGCTGGCGCAGCCCGCACCCCGTGGTACAGGGCCTGAAGTGCTTCGCGCTGGGTTGAGGTGAGGGGAATAGCGCGCCACTCGGTGCTGTCGCGGGGCCATCCAAACTGGGACTGGTAGATTTCGAGCTGAAACTGCTGCGGGGGCGCAATAAAGCTGAGTGCCCCCGCTTCGCGGGGGGCACCCACCACGGTCCATTGGGTCCACGCGGCATAGGCCGAATCCAATTCAGCATCGGTCCATTCGGGATGCTGTTCCAGTGAAAGGATCCGAAGCGTCTCAAGTAAGCCTACTACAGGTTGCGCCTCCAATGCCTTAGACCAAAGCCCAAGGACAACAAGCCACTGCGCCTTCATGGGGCGGGCGTTGCGTAGCCAACCGACGACCAGCTTGTGCGGCCTCCGCCCACGGCGATGCGCAGGGATCGGTGGTTGAGCACGGCACGCCAGCGCCCGAGCGAGCTAGCGTAAAGGGCGAGCTGGTCGCGCTCAATGCCCACGGTCCATTCGGTGCGCAGGGCGATCACGTTCTGTTCGATGTGGGCAGTAAAGATCCAACCAGAGGTTTGGCGCTGGCGCCAGGTGGCGGACCAGGTTCCGCTCAGTGGAAGGGCAGCAAGCACCCACGGGCCAGAATGTGCGCGGGTGAGGATTTGAGGGCGAAGTCCGTCCCATCCTAGGCCAAAAGCAAGGTCTGTCGTGCTGCGAACGGGAATTTCAGACATAATCCAAGCTTGGGGGCCAAGGACATTCCAAGAAATTCCGCCCGAGAGGCGATCGTAGCGACCCCAAGCCACGGCTTGGGTAAGCCCGGGTTGGGGACCCGAATGCTCGATCCAGGCCGCCAACGGCCGGTGCTGCAGGCTGTGCAGCCAGGGGTCAAGCTGCAGCTGGCCCTGAACCATGGGACCCCAGCAGAAGGCGATAAAGAGGCAGGCCTGTTTCATGCTGCGAAGCTGGCAGAACTGGCCGACCTAAAGCCGTGTGCACACGTAAGTTTCGGGATGCGGCCTACCTTCGCCGCATGCGGCGTGCACTCACTGGACTTTTTTGCGCAATAGCGTCTGTGTTGGGCGCGCAAAGTCTGTCTTTTGCCGTAGAAGTACGCGCCACCGATCCGCAGCTTCGCGGGCTGCAAGTGCTGGACTTGGCGGTGGACTCTGACGGACAGTGGTGGATGGCAACCCTCGACGAGGGAGTGGTTCGCTTCGACGGAGACGCGGTCTACACCACGGAATTTGGCGACGTTCCCCCCATCGTCCTCGCGGTGGCTCCAGCAGACCGCGGGGCGTTTGCCGCCACCAGCGAAGGCCTGCGCTTTGTGAGTTTGGATCGGTCGGCGGTCCCGGTGCCCCAGGTTTCAGGGCCGGTGGTCGACGTGACATCGAATAGAGACAGTGTGTGGGCCCTCCAGCAGAATCGCCTCTACCTTCGGATTCCGGGTGGTAGCTTTCAGGTAGTTCAAGGACTGGAACTTCGGGGTGCCACTCAATTTGGGCGCCGCAGTTCTACCTGGTGGGTGTGCAGCGAGCACGGACTCTGGGTTCGAGGGCGATCGGGAATCTGGACGCTTGCAACGGACCAACCTGTGGCATCGGCAGCAATTGACTCTGAAGGCTTGTGGGCGGTCACCGACTCGGGACTTTCTCGCTTGAGCGAAGGGGGCTGGAAGTGGGTGTCGTCGGGCCGTTCGGCAGATTGGCACTGGGTTCCGGCCGAAAAAGAATCCGCGTGGTGGGCCGTGAATGCCGACGGATTGTACTGGGTTGATCAGGGGGTGACGCGACCACTCTACGCCCTGAACGGAAGCCCGTTGGACCGCGCCCAAACCCTCGCGTTGGACGGCAACGGAGGCCTATTGCTACCCCAGTCCGACGGCGTGGTACGCCTGCCGAAGCCCGAGCAGTGGTACGATGTGCGCACCGCTTCGTTTAATGTGGGCCGCATCACCTCGGTCGCGCACCTCGGTCCCGACAGCCTCGTCGTGCTGGGCAGCCGAGGACTCCAAATTCTCGGGCCGCGCAGCCTCACCAAACTCCCCTTGCCCAAGGGCGGAGTCCCCAGCGGAATCGCCGAGCTCGGACGCGCCAAGTGGCTGCTGTATGGCGAGTTTGGAGCGCGGTCCTGGAACGGGCGCGAATGGAGGCCTGTGGTCAACGAATGGGTGCTTCGCGCTGGTTTCTCAGATCAAATTCCCGTGCTCGAAACCACCTCGGGGTGGCTCAAGTGGAACGGGTCCTCGTTCACCCCATGTGCGAAACCTTCAAATCTGTTGCAGCCCCGAAGCTGGAACGAGCAAGGTTACCAATGGGTTTGGGGGGAGCGCGGAATCTGGGCGTGGGCTCCGGGCCGAGCGGTGGCGACCGCGCCCACGCCGCGTTGGGTGCTGCGGTCTTGGGACGTCGCTTCGGGGCAACGCGGATCCAACGTCCTGCTTCGCTTGCTGCGGCACGGAACCCCTGGCGCCGAGCGCCAAGTCCTGCGCTACCGACTCAACCAAGGCGAATGGATTGACCTTGGAGTGGCGCGCAGCATCGCCCTTTCGGGGTTGTCTTCAGGCCGGCATACGGTAGAAATCGATGGGGTTCCGCGGCACGTACTTACAATTCGGATTCCGCGTCCGTGGTGGGGACAGCCGCGCTACTTGGTTCCGGGACTTCTCGTATTGGCCGGATCCGGGTTGGGCCTGGCGCTCATCGTGCTGCGCCGCCATCGGGAGGCTAAGAAGTGGGCTGCCGAGAAGTCCGAGCTGGAGCGCATGGCG
The DNA here is from genome assembly GCA_903821715.1 of uncultured Flavobacteriales bacterium. Classification (GTDB taxonomy): domain Bacteria; phylum Bacteroidota; class Bacteroidia; order Flavobacteriales; family Schleiferiaceae; genus TMED14. The sequence goes on along the minus strand of CAIJMB010000165.1, from coordinate 937 downwards.
CTGCGCCTGCAAATGAATCCGCACTTCACGTTTAATGCGCTGGAGTCGATTTCGTCGTTCGTGATGGAGCAAAAGCCCCGCGAGGCCGTGCAGTACCTCAATCGCTTTGCGCGCTTGATGCGCTACACCCTTGAGAAGGCGGACCAAGAGCGGGTTCCGCTGCACGACGAACTCGGCGCCTTGGCGCACTACATCGCCCTAGAGCAAATGCGCTTTGACCAAAGCTTTGACTTCGTGAGCGAGGTAGATGAGTCCTTGGATGCGAGCGAATTGTCGGTTCCGCCCATGCTCTTGCAGCCCTTGGTTGAGAACGCCATCTTGCACGGGTTGAGGCCACTGCAGGGTCGGCGCGGATGCCTCACGCTGCGCGTGCTGCAGTCTGTTGAGCCGGACCGCATCCGAATCGAGGTTGAAGACAACGGAATCGGCCGCGCCGCGGCCTCCGCCCAACGCACCGGAGACGAAGGCCACAAACGCTCCATGGCGACCCGAATTCTTGAAAACCGACTCAAGGCCCTCGCAGAGGCCAGCGGTAAGGCCTACACGCTTTCGGTTGACGACCTCAATGAGGGAACGCGCGTCATCCTTGCGCTCCCGAAGGACGAAGTCTGGGGCGCATAGGTTAAGTTCGCATTGATGAAGGCCCTTTTACTCGACGACGAAGCCCCCAGCCGCAAGGCGCTGCGCGGCAAACTGGATTTGTTCTGCCCCCAAGTGCGCGAAGTGCTCGAGGCGTCTACGGTCGACGAAGCCTGGGAGTTGCTGCTCGGCCACAAGCCCGACCTTCTCTTTCTCGACGTGCACCTCACCGGGGAACTCGGTTTTGACCTCCTCGAGCGCCTTTCGACCGACGATCCGGAGTGGTCCGGAGCCGTCATCGTCGTCACCGCCCACGACAGCTACGCGCTCCGCGCCTTCAAAGCCAGCGCCATCGACT
>CAIJMB010000164.1 GCA_903821715.1 uncultured Flavobacteriales bacterium | reverse complement strand
GTGGAATTGCGCACGGCCTGAGGACTGTAGGGATCGCAGTCTAAGCTGCTAAAAATTAGGGCGTCCACGCCTACCGCGTCGGCGGTGCGCAAAATGGCTCCGACATTGCCGGGCTTTTCGAGCCCGTCAAGTACCACGATCCAGGGCTGCGCCGGAAGCTTCAGGTCCTCAAGCCGGTGCGCCGGGAGGATGGCCAGGCCCACGGCTCCGGCGCCGTTCTCACGCACCACCAACTTGTCGTAGACGGCAGAAGCACAGCGAAAGTGCTGACCGTGGCCCTCAGCCCACGCGGGGAGCTGGGCGGTCGACGGTTCCCAAAACGTCTGGCGGAGCATCCAACCGGCCGCCACAGCTCGCTCAAGTTCGCGCACCCCCTCGATGAGGATCACGCCGTCTTTGCGGCGGTGCGCCGACTTGTCGCGGTAGCGCACAAGTTGGCGGACCTTTGGGTTTTGGGTTGAGTCAAGCTGCAGCATCATCCTCCGATTCGTTTTGTTTTTAATCCCTTGGCCTTGGCCCAATCCTCGACTTTGGTGCGGACGTCACCTTGAAGCAGAATGCTCGCGGCGTCGGCGCTCCCGCCCACACTGCAGCGCTTTTTGAGCTCGCTTGCCCATGCGACGGGGTCAGCGTGGTCGACGAGGTCGGTGAACACGACGGTGGTGGGCTTTCCGTTGCGCCGCTCAAAGCGAAGCTCGAGGGTACCCTTGGGCGTGGGTCCGGGTTCAGGGTCGTTTGGTGCGGAACCGCCCGCCAATCGCGGCGGTACCTCGATTCCCTTGGATTCAAGGGCTGAAGCTAAAGCCGCTGCAAAGGGGTTGTCACCGGCAGGGCCCGACGAAAAATCACCGCGCTTGCTCATCGAGAAGTCGTTGGTAAAGTTCAATGTACTGGGCTCCGACCGCGGCCATGGCGAACTGCTCGGCCTTGGCGCGAGCCTTCTGCCCCATTTCTTCGCGCTTGCCCGGGGTAGTCAAAATGTCGAGGACATCGCGTGCCATTGCCTTGGTGTCGCCCACAGGCTCGAGGTAGCCGCACTGACCGTGGTCGATGACCTCGGGAATTCCGCCTGTGAGGGTAGCCACCACTGGCACGTAGGACGCCATTGCCTCAAGGGCCGCTAGGCCAAAGGACTCAGATTCAGACGGGAGCAGAAATACATCAGACATCGACAAGATGCGCTCGACGTCGGTGGACTTGCCCATCCAGCGCACGTCGTCCTGGAGGCCGCGGGCCGCAATATCTTCTTCGGCACGAGTGCGCTCAGGGCCGTCACCCACGAGGACGAGTCGGGCGGGAAGCTCCGCGCGAACCCGAGCAAAGATGTCGACCACATCTTGGATGCGCTTGACCTTGCGAAAGTTCGACACGTGCACCACAATGGGCATGTCGTCGGGCGCCACCTTGCTGCGGGTGTCGGTGGTGCAGCGGCCGTAGCGCTCGAGGTCCACAAAGTTGGGAATCACCCGAATCCGCTTGCGAATGTTGAAAATGCGCTCGGTGTCGCGGCGCAAGGATTCCGAAACCGCCGTCACCGCGCTCGAATGCTCGATGGAGAAGCAGACCGCCGGTTTGTAGGACGGATGCTTGCCGACGAGGGTGATGTCGGTTCCGTGCAAGGTGGTGACCACGGGAATCACGACGCCCTGGTCCTCGAGGATTTTGCGCGCCATGTAGGCGGCGTAGGCGTGCGGAATCGCGTAGTGCACGTGCAGCAAGTCCAACTTTTCGCGCTGAACCACCTGGACCATCATACTTGACAGGGCGAGCTCGTAGGGCTGGTACTGAAAGAGCGGATAGTCCTGAACCTGAACCTCATGAAAGTAGAGATCGGGCTGCAAAACATCCATGCGCGCAGGCATCGCGTAGCTGATCACGTGGACGCTGTGGCCTTGGCGCGCCAAAAAGGCTGCCAGTTCGGTGGCGAGCACCCCGGACCCTCCGAAGGTG
>CAIJMB010000163.1 GCA_903821715.1 uncultured Flavobacteriales bacterium | reverse complement strand
CCTCGTTGCGAAGGCCGAGCTTCTGCAGCGCGGCATTGAGAATACCCAAAAGCTTAGATGGCGCGAGGCGATGGTCGGTATCACCGGCAACAAAAAGTTGAAGGCTGACGGATTCCTGGCGGCGCTCGGTTCCGCCGCAGTCGATAAAGTGCTTGCGAACCAATGCCACCTCAGTGAGGTGGGCGTGGGCTGGAACAAGATTGCCCGCCGCATCAATAATGCGGAGTTGTTCGGTCGATTGAACGGCCTGGAGAAGCTCGGAATATGTCATATTGCAATATTACAATAAAAGCATCCACGCCGCCATCGCGGCCATACTTAAATCCTCAACTATGGTGATGGTGCTCATCGGTAGGTTGAACACGGTTCCGAGGCACGCGCAGCGAATCGACTTCTTTTGCAGGTTGCTTTGAATGACGCCGCCCGCGCCGACGAGCATCAGCACGAGGGTAATCCAATTGGTGACTGTCGGAACAAGGTCCGCGGCGTAGGCCAGTCCCAGACCGAGCTCAACAAATGGGTAGGCAAGGCCCCAGGATGGAACCACTTTCGCAATCCAATCGTACATGCGGAACGAGTCCGCAAATGACTTGATGTCAAGGAGTTTGAAGTAGCTGAAGCTCAAGAAGAAGCCCGCCATAAACCAGCGCATCCAGCTGTGTGCGGTCAGCGATTCGCCGAGCGATAGCGCAGGCACCAGCGCAAGCAAGGCGACCAAGGTGAATAGGGGGCGGTAGGTGGCCCAAAAACTGCGCGATTCAGGCTCTGCAGCCGGGGCAGAAGGCGTTGCTGCAGTGATGGCTTGCGCGGTGTATGCTCCGGCAGATGCCACGAGGTCGGTGATTTCGCGGTCGGATAATGCATTCTCTGCGCGCACTTCCATCTGGCCTGCGGCCAAATCGACGGTCACGGTATGTACTGAGGGATTGGCTTTTACGGCTTCGGTGATGCGCGCCACGCAGCTTCCGCAGTGCATGCCGTCGATTGAAAAAACTCGGGGATTGTTCATGATCGTAAAGTTACGATCACTTCCAGGTGCGGATTCGGTGACCTGCTTCACGCAACGTGGCGTCATCTTTTGCAAAGCACATCCTCAGCATGCGGTTTTCTTTGGGCGGAACCCTGTAAAACGGGCTCAACGGAACAGTGGCTACGCCCGCCTCTCGCGTAAGCTGTTCGGCAAATTCCCGATCCGCGCGGTCACTCACCGCGGAATAGTCCACCAAGAGAAAGTAGCCCCCCGCGCTGTGAAGCGTCCGAAATCCGCTCTCTGCCAGTGATGCGGCGAGCAGGTCGCGCTTTGCTTGAAAAAAATCTGCGAGGCGGTAGGGGTAGTCGGGGCGCGACTCAAGAAAGTCGGCCAAGGCATGCTGGGCGGGCGTTGACGCCGAGAAGGCGATGAACTGGTACGCCGTCCGAAGGCGTAGGCTCAGGTTCTCGGGGGCCAGGACTACGCCGAGCTTCCAGCCGGTTACGTGGTAGGTTTTCCCGAAGCTCAGCGCACGCAGGCTTCGGTGCCGCAAGCTCGGGTGGTGGTGGGGACTGGCCAATGAAGCACCGTCGAACACCATGGTTTCGTAGACTTCGTCGCTCAAAACCATCACATGTTCAGGAATGCGCGCTGCGAGCTCTTCCCAGTCTTGGTGGGTCCAGACCATTCCCGTTGGATTGTGCGGGGTGTTCACCACGATCATTTTGGTGCGCGGGGTCACCGCGGCGGTCAGTGCATCCCAATAGACGCTGACCCGTTCGGCAGCAATTTCAAGCGGAACCGCTACGGGTACCGCACCCGACATCACCACCGCGGGATGGTAGGAATCGTAGGCGGGCTCGAGCAAAATGACTTCGTCACCAGGCCCGCACATGGCCTGGATGGCCGAAAAGATCCCTACGGTCGCCCCGGGGACCACTGTGATTTCATGCTGGGGGTCGTACGCGGTTGCATTGCGCCGCAACTGGTCGGCCACGACCGCCTCGCGCAGCCTTAGTAGACCCGGCATGGGTGCGTACTGCGCGGACTCCGCATCCAACGCGCGGTGAAAGGCGGCTATGAGTTCGGGGTCGGGGCCAAATTCCGGAAACCCTTGGGCGAGGTTGAGCGCTCCGTAACGCTGTGCAAGCGCCGTCATCTCGGCAAAAATGCTGAGT
>CAIJMB010000162.1 GCA_903821715.1 uncultured Flavobacteriales bacterium | reverse complement strand
TCCCGTCGTCGAGCACTTCGGATTTGGCCACGAGAACCGTAATCTTACGTTTATCCACGGCTTGCCGCACGCCCTCGACGCAACTTCGGGGCATGCCACACTCCGACCCCTTTTACCCTAGCGCCGCCGTACCCGCCAATCCGCTGGTTCGGGCCTTAGCCCCCTCTGCCCGGCGATCCCGCGGCCTCGAAGCCGAGGATGCCGCCCTCTCCCACTACACCGCCCTGGGTTACACGCTCTTGGCGCGCAACTGGCGCCACCACCACTTTGAGGTGGACCTCATTCTCGCGGCACCCGATGGCGGAACCTTCGTCGCCGCCGAAGTCAAGTTTCAGTCGCGCCTCACCGACTTCGCCCCTTGGAACCGACCGCAACTTCAGCGCATCCAGCGCGCAGCAGCCGCCTTTGGCCGATCCCACCGGCACCGCGTATCCTGGCGCATCGACCTCGTTCGCTGCCACGGAAGCCCCGCGTGCGTCGTGGAGGTCCGCGAAAACGGGTGGCCTGGAATTTAGTTACTGGCTTCTGGCTACTGGCCTCTGGCTACCAGCTTCTGGCTACTGGCCATGTGGGCCCTTTCGGGGCTAAGGCTGCTTTGCAGCGAATACCGCTGTGCGGCCACTGGTAGTTAGAAATAAGTAACCAATTGACCAACAGCTAACGAGCTAATCGTGCCAACGAGCTAATTTGCCAAAACACTACCTTTGCACCGTGAATTCACGCAAACCACGGCCCAGCGACGCACCAGGTGCGCCCAAGCCCAAGCCCGCTGAGAAGCGGCCTGCCGCACGAAGTGAACGTCCTGACTCTGAAGGGTCTGGTGACGCTCAGCGACGCGCATCTGCTCGCCCCAGCAACCGAAGTTTTGACCGAGCTCCGCGCGAAGACCGTCCCACTGGAGATCGTCCACCACGCGCTGACCGCCCCTACGGAGATCGTCCGCCCCGCGCTAACCGCCCATTCGGCGACCGTCCCGGTCGGCCAACGAGCCAACGAGCTAACGAGCCACGAGGAGACCGTCCTGCGCGCCCCAGCACCCCCGGAGGCGCCTTCAAAACCTTTGGTCCGAAAAAGGAATTCCGAGCCAACGACAGCCGCGGCGCACGTCCGAGCCGTCCAATGGGCCCACAAACGAACGAGCCAACGAGCCAGCCTGGCCAACCCGGCCCACAGCCCTACGAACCATGGAACATGGAAGGCCTTGGTCCCAAGCATTTTAGTGGCGAAGGCCGAATCCACCCCAAGTACGGAACCGACGGCCGCGAGCGCAAATCGGGATTCGCGAATACTGGGTTCCGCAAGCAGCCCACAGGGCGTCCGAAATTTAAGACGGCAGAGGAGTATGCGCCCGACAGCGACACCATGCGCCTCAACCGCTACCTCGCCCACGCAGGCATTTGTTCGCGCCGCGAGGCCGACGACCTGATTGCACAAGGACTGGTCACCATCAACGGCCAAGTGGTCACTGAAATGGGCTACAAAGTGGGTCCGGGCGACGACGTCCGCTACGCCGGCGAACGCCTGAAAAGCGAGCGCAAAGTATACGTGCTGCTGAATAAGCCCAAGGGCTTTATCACGACCGTCGACGACGAGCGCGCCCGCAAAACGGTGATGGACCTGGTGCGCAACGCCTGCCGCGAGCGCATTTACCCTGTGGGTCGCCTTGACCGCGGAACCACGGGCGTCCTGCTGCTCACCAACGACGGAGCGATGGCCAAAAAGCTGACGCATCCGAGCCACGGAGCACACAAAATCTACCACGTGACCCTGGACAAACCGTTTAGTCCGGCCGACGCAGACAAACTCAAGCGCGGAATCAACCTCGAGGACGGCCCCGTAGCAGTCGACAAGCTCGAAATGCCTGATCCCGAGAATCCGTTTGAAGTAGGCGTTGAAATCCACGTGGGCCGCAACCGCATTGTGCGCCGCATGTTTGGAGCCCTCGGGTACGAGGTCGTCAAACTGGACCGCACGGTATTTGCAGGACTCACCAAGAAGAACCTCTCGCGCGGCCAGTACCGACTGCTGAACGAGAAAGAAATCTCCTTCCTCAAAATCCTGCAGTAAATGCACCAAGCCTTCCGCATCCTCCTATGGGTTTTGGCTGTCCTGACGGCGGCCCTAGGCGGATTGGCGGGCTACGTGTACACCCACCAGGACGAGCTCAAAGCCCAAATGCTGGGCGCCGTCAACGAGCGCCTCAACAGCCCGGTGCAGATCGGGGGGCTTGAGGT
>CAIJMB010000161.1 GCA_903821715.1 uncultured Flavobacteriales bacterium | reverse complement strand
GCTGTTCCCGTGGTTGCTGTGGTACAGCCGCCGGGTGGAACAGTTTCCGCGCTTTTACCGATTCGGACGCCTGTGGTCGGCCTGGATCCTCAACGGAATGGGCCTGATTCGCAAAGTCCGCTACGAGGCCCGCATCGACTGGTCGCGCACGTACATGGTGGTCGCAAACCACTCGTCGGAACTCGACGTGATGTACTGCTACCGGCTGGTCAAGTCGCCGACGGTGTTCATTGGCAAGGCAGAACTCGCGAAGCTTCCGCTCTTCGGATTCTTTTTTAAGCGCAGCAGCATCACCGTGGACCGCAACTCGATCGCGTCCAAGCGGCAGGTGCTCGAAAAAGCCCGTCGCCGCCTCGCGCGCGGAAGCGGCATGTGCATCTACCCCGAGGGCGGAATTCCGAAGGACCCCAAGGTGCGCCTGGCTCCGTTCAAAAACGGCGCCTTCCAGCTCGCAGTAGAGGCCGGGGTCCCCATTCTGCCCATTACCTTTCCCGACAACCGCCGGCACTTCCCAGACTTCACGCAGGGCGGATTCCCCGGACGCATTCGCGCCACCGTGCACGCCCCCATCGAGACGGCCGGAGCCGATCCCGACGCGCTCAACGCCCAGGTTTATGCCCTAATTTTGGCGGAACTCAATCGATACGCCGCCGAATCATGAACCTCACCCGCGAAGACGTCCTCAAGCTCGCCGACATCGCCAAGCTCGAACTCAGCGAGACCCAAGCCGACGCGCTGCTCGGAGACCTCGAGAAAATGCTCGGGTTCGTCGACAAAGTCCGCGCTTTGGACCTCGACGGGGTTGAGCCGCTGGTCTACATGACCGACCGCGAGAACGTGCTGCGCGACGACGTTCCGACCGAGCCCTTGAGCCACACCGACGCCCTGCGCAACGCCCCGGGTTCGGACAGCGACTACTTCCGGGTTCCGCGCGGGGGACAAGAGTAGTTTCTAGTTGCTCGCAACTAGTTGCGGCGGCTCCGCCGCCTTCACCGCCGCAGGCCGTATATTTAAGCATGGGAACACTGATTTTATTTTTGCTACTCGCCCTATTGGTGGTTGTACTACTCGCCAAGGGAATCCGCATTGTCAAACAGTCCGAAGCCATGATCGTCGAGCGGCTGGGTAAGTACCACCGCACGCTCGAGTCGGGCATCAACGTGATCATTCCGGTCATTGACCGTCCGCGCCAAATCAACTGGCGCTATACTGAGACCGGATTCAACGGCGAAATCATCAGCATCTTCAAGCTGCAGGACCGCATTGACCTTCGCGAAAACGTGTACGACTTCCCGAAGCAAAACGTGATCACGCGCGACAACGTCGTCACCGAGATCAACGCGCTGATCTACTTTCAAATCGTAGATCCCCTCAAGTCGGTCTACGAAATCGGAAACCTGCCCAACGCGATCGAGAAGCTCACGCAGACGACCCTGCGAAATGTCGTGGGTGAAATGGACCTCGACGAGTGCTTAAGCAGCCGCGACACCATCAATGCCAAGCTCCGCGCAATTCTCGACGACGCCACCAACAAGTGGGGCGTCAAGGTGAACCGCGTTGAACTTCAGGACATCAATCCGCCCCTCGCAATCCGCGACGCGATGGAAAAGCAAATGCGCGCCGAGCGGAACCGCCGCGCCACCATCCTCGAGGCAGAGGGTGAAAAGGGCAGCCAAATTTTGACGGCCGAAGGCCAGCGCGAATCCGACATTCAGCGCGCCGAAGGTCAGAAGCAATCCGCCATTCTCGAGGCAGAAGGCCAAGCCCAAGCTCGAATCCGCGTGGCTGAGGCTGAGGCTGAGGCGATTCGCCTGGTGTCTGAAGCCGTAAAGGGCTATTCCGGCGACCCCGTGCAGTACCTGATCGCACAGAAGTACCTCGAGACGCTGAACCAAATGACCTCGGGCAACGAGACCAAGACGGTGTTCTTACCCTACGAGGCTTCAGGAATTTTGAGCTCGCTCGGCGGCATCAAAGAGCTGCTCAAAAGCCAAGGTTAAAATCTCGTAGGTTTGCGCATGGCAAATTCAGCGCGCCCTGCCGCAGTGGGCTTCATTTTTGTGACCCTGCTGCTCGATATTATTGGGCTCGGAATCATTATTCCGGTCATTCCGCAACTCATTCAAGAGCTCACGGGGGCCGATGTGGCTAATGCGTCGCGCTACGGCGGATGGCTGCTGTTCGCCTACGCCTTCTTTCAGTTCCTTTTTGCACCGCTGATGGGTGCGCTCAGCGACCGCTACGGACGCCGGCCCGTCCTGCTGTTTTCGCTGCTCGGATTCGGCCTTGACTACCTCGTGCTCGCCTTTGCTCCGACCCTGGCGTGGTTGTTTGTCGCCCGCGTAGTTTCGGGCATTTTCGGAGCCAGCTTCACCACCGGCTTTGCCTACATCGCCGACGTCTCGCCACCAGAGAAGCGCGCCCAGAACTTTGGTTTGGTCGGAGCCGCCTTTGGCCTCGGATTCATCATCGGCCCGGTCACGGGCGGAATTTTGGGCGAACTCGGGCCACGTGTTCCCTTCTTTGTGGCGGCTGCGTTGACGCTGCTCAACATGGCCTACGGCTACTTTGTGCTGCCGGAATCGCTTCCCGCCGACCGCCGACGCGCCTTTGAGTGGAAGCGCGCCAACCCGCTCGGCACCCTCGTGGCCCTCAAGCGCTACCCCCAGGTGGTCGGCTTGATCGGTTCGCTGGTATTTCTGTACATCGCGAGCCACGCCGTACAGGGCACTTGGGCCTACTTCACGATCGAAAAGTTTAATTGGTCGCCCAAAGACATCGGCCTTTCGCTCGGAGCCGTCGGAATCCTCAGCGCCTTTGTGCAGGGCTTCCTGATCCGCAAGGCGATTCCAGCCCTCGGCCCTTGGCGCACCCTCATCGTGGGCATGATCTGCAACTTCGTGGGTCTCATTCTCTTTGCGCTGGTCCAGCAGCAGTGGATGCTGTACGCATTCCTGGTTCCGTACGCGTTCGGAGGCCTCGCCGGCCCGGCCCTTCAAGGCCTGCTGAGCAACGGAGTCCCCGAGAACGAGCAAGGCGAGCTGCAGGGCGCCATGAGCAGCATGATGAGTGCGACGAGCATCGTGGGTCCTCCCCTCATGACCACCATTTTTGCGACCTTCACCGAGGCCGGAGCCCCCGTGTACTTTCCCGGCGCTCCCTTTGTGGCCGGAGCCTTGCTCAGCGCTACCTCGCTAGTGCTTATCTTAGGTCAGTACCGAAAATCGAAATCATGACCTGGACCATCTGGCTGATTGCCGCCGCCGTTCTCCTCCTTCTTGAGGTGTTTACTCCCGGATTTTTGCTGGCCTGCCTCGCGGTGGGCGCCGCAGGCGCCTCGGCCGGAGCAGCCCTCGGCTGGTCCATCGAGATCCAGCTCGTCCTGTTTTCCATCTTTAGCGGCCTGTCCCTCTGGCTGCTCCGGCCCATGCTGCGCACATGGTTCGCCGCGACCGGAGCCAAAACCAACCACGATGCCCTGATCGGAGCGGTCGGCCGTGTGGAGTCCGACGTCACCGCCGGCCACCGCGGGTACGTCAAGATCGACGGCGACAGCTGGGCTTTTGAGGCAGACCGCGACTTCGCGGCCGATACCAAAGTGCGCATCACGCACCGCGAAGGCAATGTGGTGACGGTCGAATCAGCCGATTAGCGAGGTTGGCAAGAATAGCAAGGTTGGCAAGGCTAGCAAGGTTAGCTCGTTGGTGAGCGCGTAGCCAGTTACTAGCAACTGGTTTCTAGTTGCACGTAACCAGTAGCAAGTAACTAGCAGCAAGTTGCACGTAACCAGTAGCAAGTAACTAGCAGCAAGTTGCACGTAACCAGCAGCAAGTTACAAGTAACCAGTAGCTAGTGGCTAGCTGCTCGTGACCAGCAACTGGCGCTGCGCAGCAGCCCTAGCCGCGTAGCGGCCCTAGCTGCGAAGCAGCCCTAGCGCGAAGCGCAAAAAACTAACGAGCCAACCTTGCTAGCCTTGCTTAGCTTGCCAGTTTCAGCCCTTCTTTGCCGGCAGCGCCAGCGACGTCACGGCTCCGATCAAGAGGCTGATTCCCGCGAGGATCATGGTGTTGATGATGGCGTCGCCCAAGAAGGTTTTGTAGGCCCAGTTGATTCCGCCCACGGCCGCAACGATTTGCGGAATCACGATGAACATGTTGAAGAGCCCCATGGTAATACCCATTTTGGAAGGGTCCACCTCGCTCGAAAGAATGGCGTAGGGCATCGAAAGGATGCTGCCCCAGGCGATTCCGATGAGGGCAAAGGACGCATTGAGGATTCCGTCGTTCGAGGCGGTGGCGGAGCTCATGAGGAGGAATCCGAGGCCTCCGGCGGCAAGCGAGAACAGGTGCACCATGCGGCGGTTCAGGGCGCGCTTCGAAGCATAAAGGGTGAGAATGAAGTCAAATGCAATCGAGCTGAGGCCGTACATGCCCATGGATGAGCCCACTAACGCGGCGGCGTCATTGTACGCGGCCTTCTCGGCGAGGTAGTTGGCGGCTCCGGCAGCGGGCATTGCGGCGCCGTACACGTGCTCGGCGAGGGCCGGGCCGGCAAAGTTCCACATGGTGAAGAAGGCGAACCAGCTAAAGAACTGCACGAGCCCAAGCTTCCACATCACGCCCGGCATGTGGCGAAAGCTCGAGGTGATCTCGCGAAGGGCTCCGCCGATTCCTGCAGTGGCACGGCGGTGCGCGTGAAAGGCTTCCATGTCGGCGGGCGGCTCTTCGGTGGTGGTGAACACGGTCCAAAGAATGGAGGCCATGAAGACCACAGCGCCGATGGCAAATGCCCAATGCACCGAGGGCGGAATCTGGCCTTCAGGAGCCGTTGTGGATACCCCCAGTGTGCTCATGAGCCACGGAAGGTTGCTCGCGATCCAGGTTCCGATGCCGAT
>CAIJMB010000160.1 GCA_903821715.1 uncultured Flavobacteriales bacterium | reverse complement strand
GATCATTCTTTTAGTTGTGGGGCCCACCCAAGTGGACTACGCCAAGGCGGGATTGGCAGACTTTGCGCAGCGCATTGGCCACTACGCCAAGTTTCGAATGGAATCGGTGCGCGACCGTGCGGCCCAGCACGCTTTTTTGAAGCCAGGTGACCTTTTGGTGCTGCTCGACGAGCGTGGCCAGCACCTCAAGTCCGTCGAGTTGGCGCAGCGGCTCCAAAAGTGGATGAATTCGGGTCCAAAACGAATCCTCTTTGCGGTCGGCGACGCCTACGGATTTAGTGCGGAATTCCGCGCCCAAGCACAGTACGAGCTGGCGCTGAGCAAGATGACGTTTCCGCACGACTTGGTGCGCGTGCTGTTTGCAGAACAGCTCTACCGCGCCCTCACCATTTTGCGCAACGAGCCCTACCACCACGAGGGTTGAATTCGTAGGTTTGCCCCGTGCAGTCGGTCGTCACTAAACTCATCGCCCAATGGGACAAAGGGCAGTTCGCCCCCGTCTATGTCGTGGCCGGCGAGGAGCCCTATTTTGCCCATGCCCTGACGGACGCCCTGCTTGAGCGAGCGCTTCCTGAGTCGGATCGGGCCTTCAATCAGTCCGTGCTCTATGGACGCGACGTGGATGCGCGTTCGGTGGAATCCGAGGCCAAGCGCTTCCCGATGATGGCCGAGCGAACAGTGGTGGTGGTGCGCGAGGCCCAAGACCTGCGCAACCTCGAGGACCTCGCGTCCTACGTGAAGAACCCCCAGCCCCAGACCGTGCTGCTCCTGAGTCTTACGGGCAAGGCCTTGGACAAGCGCAAGGCCCTCTACAAAACCCTAAAACCCGGCGAAACCTATTTTCAGTTTGACCGCATTCCCGAATACCAGATTGCCGGAACCGTCGCCGAACTCGCCCGCCAGCGCGGGCTGAAAATCAGCGAAAAAGCCGCTTCGGTCCTCGTCGAAAGCCTGGGAGTGGACCTCTCGGCCATCGACCAAGAGCTCGGCAAATACGCTGTGGTGCTCGGCGAGGGCGGCGAAGTCACCGCCGCAACGGTCGAAAAGTACACGGGTTCAAGCCGCGAGTACAACCAGTTTGAACTCCTGCGGGCCCTTGTCGCCCACAACCCCGAGCGAAGCTACATGATCGCTCGAAGCATGATGAAGCACAGCCGTTCGAGCCCGCTGATCTTGGTCATTGCCACGCTCTACGGAACGTTTTTCAAAGCTCTGATCTACCAAGGAATGGGCGCCCACCCCAACCCTAAAACCGCCTCTGCCGAGCTCGGTGTCTCGGAATTTGCCCTCCGTGACATCGCCAAAGCGGCCCAAAACTATTCAGGAGGGCACTTGGCTCGCATCGTGGGTTATCTTCGCGAAGCTGATCGCCAAGCTAAAGGCATGGCGTCGCCCAACCTACGTGATTCCGACATCCTCGATGAGCTTCTGTTCAAAATCCTTTACTAAAGCGCTTACAGCGCTTGTACTCACTTTGGCCAGCCTTGGCCTCGCTGGTCAAACCGGAGGTCTTCGCGGTCTCATCGTAGATCAGGCCGACCAATCTCCGTTGAACCTGGCTAAGGTTTCGCTGTCCGCGGGAGGCAAAACACTGGAGTCCTACACCAACAACGACGGATTTTATCAGGTGAACGGGGTCCAGGTTGGAACCTACAAAGTCACGTTTAGCCGAGCGGGATACGCGCCGCAAACCATTGAAATCCGGGTGTCTGCAGACAAGAACACCTTCACTCGGATTACGATGAAAGAGTCCGTTATCGAACTCGACGACGTGGTCATTGACGCCCGCAAGCAAGAAAAGCAGACTAAGGTCTCGACTGCCGTCGTCCAACTGAATCCCAAGTCGATTGGAACCTTTTCGATTGGCGGTGAACCCGACCTCGTGCGCGCCCTTCAGGTCATGCCTGGGGTGATTACCACGGGCGACCAAGGTGGCCAGCTCTACATCCGCGGCGGTGCACCGATTCAAAACCTCGTCAAACTTGACGGGATGATTCTGTACAACCCCTTTCACAGCATTGGATTCTTTTCAGTATTTGAAACCGACATCTTGCAGTCGGCAGATGTCTACACTGCGGGCTTCGGAGCCGAATACGGCGGCCGCACTTCTTCAGTGATGGACATTCGCACCCGCACTGGGCGCCGTGACCGCATCTCGGGCAAGGTTAGTGCTTCGACCTACCTCGGCAAGGCCCTACTTGAAGTGCCCATTGGACGCAAAAAAAACGGAATCGCACCCAGCTCGCTCCTGGTTTCGTTCAAAGAATCCTTGTTGGACCAGGCGGCGCCCATCTTTTACCCCTACGTCGCAACCGAGTACGACGGTTTGCCGTTTGAATTCCGAGATTTGTTTAGCAAGTACACCCTCGAAACCAACGGGGGCAACAAGCTCAATATTTTCGGATTCAACTTCAGTGACGCCGTCCGCTTCGCCGGTGGCAAGTCCATCGCCTGGAATTCAGTGGGCTACGGAACCGACTTCACCGTGGTTCCCGCGTCCTCCAACACGATTTTGCAGGGCCACCTAGCCCAGAGCTCGTACACCATTACCTCTACCGAGATCGAGAACCGTCCGCGCTTTTCAACCATTAACGGATTCAATGGCGGTTTGGACTTCACCTACCTTCTGCGCAAGGCTGACGAGCTGAAGTACGGCCTCGAATTCATCGGATACTACACCGACTACCAGTTCACCAACACGGTGGGCCGCAGCCTGCAGCAAGAGGACAACACCACGGAGCTTGGAATCTACTTCGACTACAAGCGCCAGCAGGGCCGCTGGCTCATACAGCCAGGTCTGCGCTTGCACAACTACTCGACCATGGGCGTGCTGCGCATCGAACCGCGCTTTGGATTCAAGTACAACGCATCAGAAAACGTGCGGATCAAGGGTTCAGCAGGACGCTATTCGCAAAATCTGATTGCCGCCAACAGCGACCGCGACGTGGTCAACCTCTTCTACGGATTCTTGAGCGGTGGCGGAATCGACCTGCCGAGCAAGATCGGCGACGAAGACGTCCAGGGCACGCTTCAAACCGCAGATCACGTAGTCCTCGGGGTGGAATTCAACCCGGCTCCGCGCTGGAATGTCGAGCTCGAGGCCTATTTCAAGAATTTTGGAATGATCACCAATGTCAACCGCTTCAAGCTCTACGACGACATTCCCCAGTACGCCAACCAGCCCGAGCGATTGCGCAAGGACTTTATGGTCGAGCGCGGATTGGCGCGCGGAATCGACGCCCTCGTGACCTACGAAGACAAGCACTGGTACCTCTGGGCCGTGTATTCTCTCGGACGCAGCTCTCGCTACGACGGTGAACAGACCTATGCTCCGTTTTTTGACCGCCGCCACAATACGAACTTCGTAGTCGCTCGCAAGTTTGCCAAGCAACTTGAGGTCAACCTTCGCTGGAACTATGGCAGCGGATTCCCCTTCACACCCATTCGCGGCTACTACGAGCAACTTCCGTTCACCAATCCGGACGGAAGTCCCTACCTCGACTACCCGTACCCGAGCGAGAATGGCCAGATGGGCATTTTGTATGGAGACCTCAACAGCAAGCGCTTGCCCGACTACCACCGCCTCGATTTAACCGCCAAAAAGGCTTGGGACATTAAAGAGCACCAGCGTCTCGAGGCCTCTTTAGCCATCACCAACGTCTACAACCGTCGCAATATTTTCTACTACGACACGCCTAAGGCGCAGCGGGTCAACCAGCTGCCAATTATGCCGACGTTGTTGCTGAGCTACGCCTTCTAATGCCCTAACTTTGCGCGAACCTCGCAGCGCATGGCAAATCAGGCAAAATACATTTTCGTCACAGGTGGCGTTACCTCATCGTTGGGCAAGGGCATCGTGGCTTCTTCGCTCGCCAAACTTCTTCAAGCACGTGGTTTCTCAGTAACCATTCAGAAGTTTGACCCCTACCTCAATATTGATCCAGGTACCCTGAACCCCTACGAGCATGGCGAGTGCTACGTCACTAATGACGGAGCCGAAACCGACCTCGACCTCGGCCACTACGAGCGTTACCTCAACCGTCCGACGTCGCAAGCGAACAATGTGACGACCGGACGCATTTACCAGCACGTCATCGACAAAGAGCGCCGCGGCGACTACTTGGGCAAGACGGTGCAGATTATTCCGCACATCACTGACGAAATCAAGCGCCGTATGCTCCTTTTGGGCGAGGACGGCCGCTACGAGATCGTCATCACTGAAATTGGCGGAACCGTAGGCGACATCGAAGCCCTTCCGTTCATCGAAGCGGTCCGCCAGCTTCGCTGGGAACTGGGATCGCGCTGCGTCAGCGTCCACCTCACATTGGTTCCCTACCTGCGCGCCACAGGCGA
Source organism: uncultured Flavobacteriales bacterium (assembly GCA_903821715.1). GTDB lineage: Bacteria > Bacteroidota > Bacteroidia > Flavobacteriales > Schleiferiaceae > TMED14. Next base: position 2,822 of record CAIJMB010000160.1, on the reverse strand, counting down.
GCTCAAAACCAAGCCTACCCAGCACTCAGTCAAAATGCTTCAGGAATCGGGAGTTCAGCCGGACATTCTCGTCTGTCGTGCGGAGCACAGTTTAGGTGAAGATGTTCGCCGCAAGCTTGCGCTTTTTTGCAACGTGACCCCTGATGCGGTGATCGAGTCGCTGGATGCGCAAACTATTTACGAGGTTCCGATGCTGCTTCGCGACCAAGGAATGGATCAGGTTGTGCTGCGAAAGCTCGGGCTTAAAGCGGAGGGTAAACCTGAGCTCAAGAAGTGGGAATCTTTTGTGAACAACCTCTTGAACCCAGAGCGAGAGGTGCGTATTGGCCTTATCGGTAAGTATGTGGAGCTCAAGGACTCATACAAGTCGATTAGCGAAGCCCTGATTCATGCCGGAACCGAACACCGCGCCAAAGTCCAAATCGAGTGGATTCATTCTGAAGAGCTTACACCAGAGAATGCAGCCACCCACCTCAAGGGATTGCACGGCGTGTTGGTCGCCCCCGGATTCGGAGCCCGCGGCTTCGAAGGCAAAATTGAAGCGGTTCGCATTGCTCGCGAGCACCAGATTCCCTTCCTCGGAATCTGCTTTGGCATGCAAGCATCGGTCATCGAATACGCCCGCAACGTACTTGGCCTTCAGGGAGCCAACTCAAGCGAGGTCGATTCCGAAACGCCCCATGCCGTAATTGACCTAATGGCCGGGCAAAAGGACATCACCGACAAGGGCGGCACCATGCGCCTCGGCGCCTGCGACTGTGCCCTCGAGCCCGGAAGCAAGCTTGCCCAACTCTATGGAAGCGAGTTCATTTCAGAGCGCCACCGCCACCGCTACGAGTTCAACAACGCCTTTCGCGCGCAACTCTCTCAGGCCGGCTTGCAGCCTGTGGGCATAAACCCTCAAAACGACCTCGTGGAGATCGTCACCATTCCGACGCACCCCTGGTTTGTGGGTGTTCAGTTTCACCCGGAGTACCGCTCCACCGTCGAAGCGCCACACCCGCTGTTCACCTCGTTTGTCGAGGCCGCGCTTCAGCACGCACACGTTTAAATCATGGAACAACGTCCGTTTTTAGATCGCAACCAGCTGATCGGTTTTGGCCTCATTGGGGCCATTTTACTCGGAACCTCCTACTGGGCCAGCACCATGGAACCCGCTTCGGAGCCGGCTGGTACCGAAGAAGTAGCCGTAAAGGCAGCGAACGAAGCACCTTCGACCGCTGTGGATTCAGTGACGCTTGCTTTAGACACTATTGCACCGGAACAAGAGTTTACCCTTGAAAACGCCCAAGTGCGGTACGTCATCAGTAACCGTGGTGGTCAAATCAAGTACGCTGAACTCAAAGAATACCGTGATTGGCAGGGCAAACCGCTGAGAGTGATCGATGGAAACCAAGCCCTTGTAGGACTCACCAACGATGCCATGATTGCGACCCAATCCGGTTCGTCACTAACCCTGCGCAGCGATCAAGGAACATCTTGGACGTATGAACTCCCGGCCGAAGGCTACGGCCTGCGTTGGGCGCTCGAGACCCCCAGCGCGAGTGATCTTACCCTCACGTGGAAGCAAGATGGCATCCGCCACGAAAAGAGCAAGACCAACGAGACCACGAACTCGAGCACCTACTACTACGAGAATGTAGCGCAAGACCGAAGCAGCCTGAGCGACGGACGTGACGACGATGAGTCTGCCGAGAACCTCGGATGGGTCGCTCACAAGCAGCAATATTTTAGCAGCATTCTGCAGGCTGACCAAGGCATCCTCAAAGCGGACATGCAGATTCGTGTGGCTGCCGACACCCAGTACACATTGAACTACGAGTCCAAGCTCACGTTGGCGAGTGAGAACGGAGTGGTTTCTGCTCAGGGGATCTGGTACCACGGACCCAACCACTACGCTACGCTCAAGGCATTTGATCAAAATTTTGATCAGGTCATTCCGTTTGGATGGGGAATCTTCGGCTGGATCGGCAAGTACGTCGTTTCGCCCCTATTCAATTGGCTCGATGGCTACGGTTTAAACTACGGAATCATCATTCTGCTAATGGCCGCACTGATCAAGCTGGCCCTTTCGCCCCTGACATTCTCAAGCTACAAGAGCATGGCGAAGATGCGGGTGCTCAAGCCCGAAATGGACGAACTGAATGAGAAGTTCAAAGACGCAGAACCCGCAAAGAAGCAGCAAGAAACCATGGCCCTGTACCAAAAGGCCGGTGTGAACCCGCTTGGAGGGTGTATCCCCCAGCTCCTTTCGCTGCCCATTTTGATTGCGATGTTCCGCTTCTTTCCGGTTTCGATCGAGCTACGTCAGCAAGCATTCCTTTGGGCAGATGACCTTTCGAGCTACGACAGCATCTTAAGCTTACCGTTTGAAATTCCATTCTACGGAGCCCACGTTTCGCTCTTCACTTTGTTGATGGCTATTTCGACCTTCTTGTACACAAAGTTCAACAACTCGATGACTCCCACTTCGGGTAACAGCATGATGCAGCAGCAGATGATGATCATTCAGTACTTGATGCCGTTTATGCTCCTCGTGTGGTTCAACAACTACTCATCAGGCCTGTCGTACTACTACTTCATCTCAAACGTCCTAACGTTTGGCCAGCAGTGGATCATCAAAGAGTTTGTGATCGACGAAAAGACCATTCGCGCCAAAATCGACGAGACCAAAGCCAAGGGTGGTTCTCAGTCTCGTTTCGCCAAAAAGATGAATGAGATGCTTGAGGCCAACAAAGAGTCGGGCAACCGCCGCGCACGCCGCAGCAAGTAGCCGTCTGGCAAGGTTGGCCATTTGGCCATTTGGCGAGGTTGGCTCGTTG
>CAIJMB010000159.1 GCA_903821715.1 uncultured Flavobacteriales bacterium | reverse complement strand
TGTTGGTGGCTACCTCAACGACCAAGCCAACATTACTATGCAGGTGAAGTTCTACCCTCCCAATGACTTTGGTTTGTACGATATGGCCGGCAACGTAGCAGAGTGGGTACTTGACGTCTACCGTCCCCTTTCAGCCCAAGACATGGACGATCACCGTCCGTTCCGCGGAAACGAATTCAAGACATTTGACGATAACTATGAAGGTCTCGGTGAACTTGCCGTTCTGACTGAGCCCCAGTACGACGTTCGAGAGTCGGGAGACAGCGTTCTTACTCGCTTGCCTGGTCAACTGCCACAGCGTTCTGTAACCGTCGAAGAAAACCTCAAGCGTCGCAACTACCAGAAGTCAGACTACCGCGACTTTATGGATGGTGACGTAGAATCATCATTGAACTACGGCAACGGAGGCGAAGAAGAAATGGGCAACCAGATGTACGTCTATGGGGAATCAACGCTCATTGGAAACACCACGCGCGTTTTCAAAGGTGGATCGTGGCGCGACCGCGCGTACTGGCTTTCTCCAGGCAACCGCCGCTTCCTTGAGCAAGATCAAGCCACGGACTACATCGGATTCCGTTGTGCAATGGACCGTGTAGGCTTCCAAAACGAAGACAGCAAGCGCACGAAGTCTTCACCGAAGCCCAAGCAAGACAAGTTCGTCCGCTACCGTCCATAGAACTATGGACCAACTTTATGCGCGCTTCGATGCGCGCGTAGGAGTCTGCTCCGACAGCCGTTCTCTGGCTTCGGGGCAGATTTTTTTTGCGCTACGTGGTGCCAACTTCAATGGAAACTTATTCGCGCCGAAGGCTCTTGAGCTCGGCGCGTCCGCTGTGGTTATTGACGAATGGGTGGACGGGCTCAATCCAAGTGATCCCCGGGTAGTACTCGTTCCAGACACTCTTAAGGCCCTTCAGGAACTTGCCCAGACGCACCGTAAAGCCTGGGGTAAAACCGTGGTCGGTTTGACTGGAAGTAACGGAAAAACGACTGCCAAAGAGTTGTTTGCTCACGTACTTGGACAACGATTCAACGTGCTCGCCACGTATGGCAACTTAAATAACCACATCGGAGTGCCCCTCACGCTCCTTCAGCTCCAACCCGAACACGAAGTTGCGGTGATTGAAATGGGTGCGAACCACCAAGGTGAAATTGCGGAATTGGCTTCTATCGCAGAACCCAATATCGGATATGTCACCAATTTTGGATTGGCTCACCTTGAAGGATTTGGTGGACCCGAAGGCGTGGTGCGTGGAAAGTCCGAACTCTACCGCCACCTCACCTCATCAAAAGGTTTGTCGCTTGTGTACTGTGGCGACCCCCGGCAACTAGCTGAAAGCCATGAACCCCGAATAGTGTTTGGTTCCGAGGACGTATTCCACTCCGATGATCACGGTAGAATGGCCGTCACATGGCGCGGAATCACTGCCCAGAGCCACCTCATCGGAGACTTTCAAGACCGCGCATTGAGTGCTGCGGTAGCATTGGGTTCTCACTTTGGCTTAAGTGATTCCGAGATAGCCCGTGGAATAGAAGCTTATTTGCCTCAAAACAACCGCGGCGAATGGCGCAATGTGGGCGCATACCGAGTGTTTATGGATGCATACAATGCCAACCCAAGCAGCATGGAAGCAAGTGTGCGCAACGCCGCTCCGCGACTCAACCCCGACCGCACCCTCTATGTAGCCGGCGACCTCTTTGAATTGGGAGACTATGCGGCCGAAGCGCACCAGCACATGGTTGACGTGATGATCAGTCTCGGAATTAAGCACGCAATATATTGGTGGGGCCGCTGTTTGCGGCTACCCAACACGCGTTTGTCTCTCTTAACTCAACCCAGGAACTGTGCGCACTTTGGGCATCGAATCCACCCCTTGCCGATCACATCTGGGTCAAAGGCTCGCGCGGAATGGCGCTCGAAAAAGCAGTCGCAGTACTTGATCAGAGTGCGTAGCGCACTCCGGTCGACAAGGTTACCCACAATGGGTATTCCCGATAGGCTGTAGTGGGGGTCGCTTCGAATTCACCAAAGGCATTGTCGAGGCCCACTAAGCCAAACCAACCCCAATGTTCGCTCAGCTTGATCGACGAGCCTATCTCGATGCCGGCCGAAGTCATACTTTCCGAAACATTACCAGAGGCTCCATCTCGCTCCACTGATTGCAGCATACGATAGGCCAAAGGAACCCATACTTCCAATGTCGTCTCGTCGTTCATTTGAGTGGCAAAACCTATGCGTCCACGGAGCATGAGGTAGTGACTCTTGGTGCGCAAGAGGTTGTCGCGGTCCACCCCTTGACGGTAGCTGAAATTACTTTGTGCCGCATCGAATCCGAGTCGAAACGGCTTCACGTGGGCATTGACTGAGAGGCCATAGGCTCCGCCAAACCCACCGCGAAATACGTCGGTGACCTCAGGTTGCTCACCCACCACCTCAGCCGCAGCGCGGCGAAACACCGTATTGGCCTGAATGAATGGGGCAATCGAAACCGTGCGGTCGCGGACATCGCTATCGGTGTAGTACACTTGGGCACGCATCGGAACGGCTACGGCAAGTACCGCCAAGGCCGTGGTGATTTTTAGGACAAATTTTTCCATTTCTCAGTAAATGCGAGGATTAAGTTCGGAATTCCAGCCGGGTTTTTCCCACCTGCTGATGCGTAAAAAGCTTGGCCGCCACCACCGCCTTGAATGTGGCTTCCCAGCTCGCGGACCCAATTGCCGGCGTGCACATGGCTGAGGGCTTGGGTTCCAGCACCGAGGTGGGCTTGCGCTTTGCCGTCGTCTTCAATGGCAATGAGCACGACGAGGTCGGGGTGCTCTTGGGTCAGTGCAAACACGAGATCTTTTGCGGCAGCGGCTCCAAGCGGAAGCTGCGCTGCAATCCACCGGAGTCCGGCATGCGCGACCGCTTCGTGAATCAAATCACCTTGAGCGTCGGCGGCTTGTGCGCGCTGAATTCCATCGAACTTCTTCTTGATTTCGGCTACTTGGGTCCGAAGCTCTTGTATGACCCCAACTGGGTTAGCGTTCTTGGCTTCATCGATAACATCGAGCCATTGGCGGCGAATCGCTTTGAGGTAGGCCTCTGCCGACGCCCCTGACAGCGCTTCGATACGGCGAATTCCAGCGGCCACACTCGATTCAGAAACGAGCACAAAGGGCGATAGCACGCCCGTTGCGGCCACGTGGGTTCCGCCACATAGCTCAATGGATTCGCCGAACTGAATGACGCGCACGGCGTCACCGTACTTCTCGCCAAACAAGGCCATCGCCCCGAGGGCTTTGGCCTCTTCAATGGGAACTGAGCGGCGCTCGACTAGGGGCTGGTTGGCGCGAATTGCGGCCGCAACGTGGCCTTCAATAGCCTCCATTTCTTCGGGCGAAACTTTTTGAAAATGGCTAAAGTCAAAGCGCAAGGTCTCGGGCGAAACCAGTGAACCGCGCTGCTCCACGTGGGTTCCGAGTACCGCACGAAGCGCGTGGTGCAGCAAGTGCGTCGCACTGTGGTTTTGGGCCGAAGACGAGCGGCGCTCCACGTCAACGACCAGGCGAACTTCAGAAGTCCACGCTGCCGGAGCTGCTGCCAACGTATGCAAAATCATACCTGTTTCTTTGGTGGTTGCGAGCACCTCAATGCGCTCACCACCAAATTCAACCCAACCCTGATCGCCGACTTGACCTCCCCCCTCGGGGTAGAACGGCGTGGGCTCAAAGCAGGCTTGAACGACAGGGCCCTTGGCCGTTTCGACGCTGCGGTAGCGCAAAAGCTGTCCCGTGGCCTCTAACTGATCGTATCCGACAAATCGGTCGGCAGGACCCTCAAAACAAATCGTCCAGTCACCCACTTTTTGGGCAGAAGCTTGGCGCGAACGGGTCTTTTGGGCCTCCATCGCGAGGGCAAAACCCTTTTCGTCGACACTTTTGCCCTGCTCGCGGCAAATGAGCGACGTCAAGTCAAGTGGGAATCCGAACGTATCGTAGAGTTCAAAGGCGCGCTCACCGGACAGCACGTCCGAATCGGCCAGAGCAATATCAAGGCGCTTGAGACCCGATTCGAGGGTACGCAAGAACGCAAGCTCTTCTTCGCGAATTACTTGGCGAATAAAGTCGGCGCGCGCCGGCAGTTCAGGATATGCAGAACCCATGGTGTGCACCATCACATCCACCAATTCCGCCATAAATGGCTCGCGGAATCCGAGTGTGGAGTAGCCGTAGCGAATCGCGCGGCGTAGAATGCGGCGAATGACGTAGCCGGCTCCGTTCGAGGCAGGCATTTGGCCGTCGGCAATGGCAAAGGCCACTGCACGGATGTGGTCCGAAGCCACGCGCATGGCAATGTCTGTGCGCTCGTTGGAACCGTAGCTCAGGCCGCTCAACGCCTCAAGGCGACGCAAGTAAGGCTTGAACACCTCGGTATCGTAGTTGGACGAAGCCCCCACCACGGCGCGGGCAAGGCGCTCAAAGCCCATACCCGTATCCACGTGCTGGGCAGGAAGCTCCACTAGCGACCCATTGGCCTTGCGCTCGAACTGCATGAATACGAGGTTCCAAATCTCAATCACCTGGGGGTCGTCGTTGTTGACTAGAATCGCCCCATCTATGGCAGCCCGCTCTGCTGCGCCGCGCAGATCTACGTGAATTTCGGAACAGGGTCCACATGGACCGGTATCCCCCATCTCCCAGAAATTGTCCTTTTTGCTTCCGTACAAGATTCGGTCGGGGGCGATGTGCTTTAACCACATGCCTTTAGCCTCTTCATCGGATTCCAAACCGTCACCTTGGTCACCACCAAACACGGTCACGTAAAGACGGTCTTTTTCAAGTTTGCATACTTGCGTTAGAAACTCCCAAGCCCAGTCAATAGCCTCTTGCTTGAAGTAGTCACCAAACGACCAGTTTCCCAGCATTTCAAAAAGGGTGTGGTGGTAGGTGTCAATACCTACCTCTTCAAGATCGTTGTGCTTACCACTTACGCGCAAGCACTTTTGGCTGTCGGCAATCCGCGCATGCTCGACCGGCTTGACGCCAATGAACACGTCTTTAAACGGATTCATTCCCGCGTTGGTAAACATCAGGGTAGGGTCGTCTTTAATCACCAGCGGAGCCGACGGCACAATCACGTGGCCCTTGGACGCAAAAAAGTCTAAATATGCTTGGCGGAGTTCAGTCGGATTCATGCGGGTGGTTTTGCCTACTTTTGAAGGATACAAAAGTATGCGCCGCGCTAAGTACATCTACGACCCATTGACCCTCGCCTACCACAAGGTCGAGCGCACTTGGAAGCACTTGCTTAGGGATACCTCTTTGTTTCTACTCGGATCGATGCTCATGGGGCTGATTTTCTTTTTCGGAATCCAGTACTTTGTCGATTCTCCTGAAGAAAAAGCCCTGAAGCGCCAACTTGAAATCTCTGAAGAAACCTACCGCGAACTCGAGGAGCAGATCCAAGAACTCGGCGCAGTAGCTGCAGAACTGGAGCGTCGCGACAACGAGGTCTACCGCGTTATTTTGGAATCAGAGCCCCCCGCGTCCTGGGTGCGTCAAGGCGGACTCCCTCTGGATGCCGACCGCTACGAGAAAATTCGCGGACTTTCGAACGAGACCCTACTTGAACGGAGTCTTCGCAAAGTGGACGATCTCAAAAAACGCCTCGCCGTCCATTCAGCAAGCCTTGATGAGGTTGCAGACCTCGCCCAACGCAAGGGTGAAATCCTCAAGGCCCTACCCGCCATTCGACCCGTCAAAGTCCAACCGAGCATTCGCTTTTCATCGGGATTTGGCTACCGCATCGATCCCATCTTCAAGGTCAGCAAACTGCACCAAGGTGTTGACTTCTCAGCCAAGCAGGGCACACCGATCTATGCAACAGCAGACGGCGTCATCGCTTCGAACGAACTTTACGGTGGACGGGGATATGGTAAGCACCTGACCATTAGCCACGGCTACGGATACCACACGCTCTATGCTCACATGAGCCGGGTCGTTCGTCGCCAAGGTCAACGGGTCAAGCGCGGTGACCTCATTGGCTACATCGGGAATACCGGCAAATCCACCGGGCCGCACCTGCACTACGAAGTCATCTACCGAGGGCGTCGTGTGAATCCCATCAACTTCTTTTTCAACGACTTGACCCCTTCTGAGTACAATAAACTGCTCGCACAAGCCGCTGCCAACAACCAATCGTTCGACTAATGATTCCGACAGAATTCACCAAGCGCTACTACAGCATCGGCGAAGCTGCCGCCCTATTTGAGCTCAATACGTCGGCATTGAGGTTTTGGGAAAAAGAGTTTCCCGAGTTACAGCCGAAAAAATCAGAATCCGGCGCACGGAAGTACAGTTCAAAAGACATGGAACTGCTTCGAAAAATTCACTTTTTGGTCAAAGAAAAGGGATTCACTTTGGAGGGGGCTCGCCAAAAACTCAAGCATGCTCCCGAAGACAGTTTAAATACCGAGGACTTGGTACGGCGTTTGCAGAACGTGAAAGCCGAACTCGACCAATTGGCAAAAACGATTAAAACTTTACCATGAACCGTTCTACGATCATTCTTCTTTCAGTCCTCGGCGGCTTTGTCCTCATTCTTCTGTGGGGTATTGGAGCATACAACCGACTTGTCGGGCTCAGTGAGAGCACCGAAAGCCAATGGGCTAATGTGCAGTCTGCCTACCAACGTCGCGCAGACCTCATTCCCAATTTGGTGTCGACGGTAAAAGGCTATGCTGACTTTGAACAGTCAACGTTAACTGATGTCATTGAGGCACGCTCGAAAGCCACATCTGTTCAAATCAGCGCAGACAACCTCACACCAGAAAAAGTAGCAGAATTCCAAAAAGCTCAAGGTGAACTCAAGGGGGCCCTTAGTCGCCTACTCGTTTCTGTGGAGCGTTACCCTGACCTCAAAGCCAATCAAAACTTCTTAGCTCTACAGTCGCAGCTTGAAGGAACTGAAAACCGCATCAATGTCGAGCGCGACCGCTTTAACGAGCAAGTTCGGACCTATAATTCTTCGGTGAAACGCATTCCTACATCACTGATCGCTGCGGTAGGCGGATTTGATGCCCGCGGCTACTTTGAAGCCGAAGCTGAGGCCCAGGATGCCCCAGAAGTGAGCTTCGAATAATGAAGGTCGAATCCCAACAGGAGCAGCGAATTATCGCCGCCATTGAGGCTGCAGAACTCGTGACTTCAGGCGAAGTACGGGTGCATCTCAACGATACCTGTTCGGGTAATCCGCTACGGGACGCTCAAAAGCAGTTTCATAAACTTGGGATGCACCGGACCGCGGAGCGCAACGGGATTCTTTTTTTTATTGCTCTTGAAAGCCACAAGTTCGCGGTTGTAGGCGATGCGGGTATACACGCTAAGGTTGGTCAGTCCTTTTGGGAGGGAATTCGGGACCACATGGTGCCTGAACTCAAAGAAGGCCGTTGGATCGAAGCCCTTGAACTTGGAATCGCCGAGGCAGGTCGGGCGCTGGCCGAACATTTTCCGCACCAAGGCCGCAGCGACCGTGATGAACTGAGTAACGACGTTTCTAGAGGATGAGACTGCTTCTACTTTTTGCACTCGCAGCCTTTAGCCTCAAGGCCCAACCCTGGGATAAGCCCAGTACTTCGGAGGGGCTCGTAGTTTGGCGCAATACTGCCCCGGTACTTGATGCTGCCGAAGAGGCCCGTATCGAAGCGGTGCTGAAAGCCATCAACGATTCGACCTCGACACAAATTGCCGTACTCTTTGTCGATCGCGTAAATGATGACCTCAATTTCGTGGCCGCACAAACAGGAGAAGCCTGGGGGATCGGCCAAGCCGAAACGGACAATGGTATGCTCGTGCTCATTGCACTTGAAGATCGAAAGATGGCGATCCAAGTTGGGCGCGGTCTTGAGGCCACGGTAACCGACCTTGAGAGCCACCTGCTCATCGAAAACGTACTTAAGCCCGCCTTTCGCGAGCAAGCCTACGCTGCCGGTATTGAAGCCGTGGCAACCCAAGTGGCACAAATGCTCTCCGGTCAGTTTGTCGCGGTCGAATCCACCAAAGAGCGCAAGTTTCCGTTTGGATTGATTGCCATTGGCGTACTCATCCTCGTCGCGCTCGCGAAGCGCGGAGGTGGTGGCAGCGGAGGCCACCGAGGCATGTGGTACGGCCCGATGGGGGGATTCCCGGTCGGCGGAGGTTTGGGCGGTCGCGGTAGTGGTGGCTTTGGCGGCGGAAGTTTCGGTGGTTTTGGCGGCGGAAGTTTCGGTGGCGGCGGCGCCAGCGGTTCGTGGTAATTTGCGACCTTTGCCCTCATGAACGTACTTCGCCCCATTCGAATCGGAGTCCTCGCCGGACTCAGCATCCTCATTGTCAGCTGCGGTTCGCCGAAATTTAGTCTCGGAACCGACACCCAAGGAACTGTCATTTCAGTGCGCAAACCCGTCCAGCAGCAGCTCAGCATTCAAGCCATTCAAGTTGAATCGAGCGGAACCTGGACGAGCCCTGCCTTTCAAGTGAAGTACGCAGAGCGCAACGAAGTCGTCCTCGGAACCAAAGGCGAGTCCGCCCTTCGCGTGACCGTTCCAGGTCCTAAAGATGCTACCTCGGCACAGGTCACCTTTCGCACCGCACCAGGCAAGCCCCTGAAGACCAAGTTGGTCAAAGCCAAGTAAGCCATGGTGTACATTCAACGCCGAGAGGTGTTCAGTGCGGCTCACCGCCTGTACAACGATGCGCTCAGCACTGAAGAGAACGAGCGTCTTTTTGGCAAGTGCTCATGGAACTACGGGCACGGACACAATTTCGAAGTTTGGGTTACCGTCAAAGGCCAGGTCAATCCCCAAACAGGATTTGTCATGAATTTGGTCGACCTCAAGGCCCTGATAATGAAGTATGTGATCGATCCACTGGACCACAAGCACCTCAATCACGACACGACGTTTATGCTCGGAATTCTTCCGTCGACAGAAAATCTTTCGATCGAAATCTGGAAGCAACTCGCCGAGCCCATCGCCCAGTTCGGGGCACAGCTGCACTGCGTCCGAGTGGTCGAAACTGAAAACAACGCCGTAGAGTACTACGGGGAGTAACCTTTTTGCCCACACGGCCGTTTTAAATTTTTAGCATGAAAAAAGCCTACGTTTTCCCGGGCCAAGGGGCCCAAGCACCCGGAATGGGGCAGGATTTGTTCGAAGCGCACCGCGCCATGTTTGAGCAGGCCGATGCGGTTCTTGGGTTCGGACTGACCGACCTCATGTTTCACGGCAGCATGGAGGACCTCACGCAAACGAAAGTGACGCAGCCCGCCATTTTTGTGCACAGCGTCATCAAGGCAGCCTCCCTTGGAACCGAGTTTCAGCCCGACATGGTAGCCGGCCATTCCCTCGGCGAGTTTTCAGCCCTTGTGGCCGCCAGAGCCCTCAAGTTTGAAGACGGCCTTCGCCTTGTTGCCGAGCGTGCCCTTGCCATGCAAGATGCCTGCGACGCCGAGCCCTCGACGATGGCCGCCATTCTCGGACTCAGCGACGAGCAAGTCGAACAGATTTGCGCCGCAACCCCTGGAGTGGTAGTTCCCGCGAACTACAATTCTCCGGGACAATTGGTGATCAGTGGCGCGCGCGCCGCGGTCGAAGCCGCGTGCGCTGCCTGCAGCGCGGCCGGCGCCAAGCGGGCCCTGATCCTGCCGGTCGGAGGCGCATTCCACAGCCCGCTCATGGAGCCGGCCCGCGCGCGCCTCGCAGAGGCGCTTGATTCCGTTTCGATTCAAGCCCCGCGCTGCCCCATCTACCAAAACGTAGTGGCCGCACCGGTTAGCGACCCCGAAGCCATCCGCGCCAACCTCAAGGCCCAACTCACGGGATCAGTCCGCTGGACCCAATCGGTGCTCGCCATGGTCCACGACGGCGCCACCAACTTCTATGAAGTTGGACCCGGCAAGGCCCTGCAGGGCATGATCAAAAAAATTGCTCCCGAAGTCGAAGCGGTTAGCGCCTAATCAGTTACTGGCTATTAGCTGTTAGCTACTGGCTATTTGCTTAACATGCAAAGCCAACGAGCTAATCTCAACCAAAAGCCAACACGCAAGTAACCAGAAACCAGCAACCTACGAGCCAACGAGCTTATCTCAGCCAAAAGCCAGTAACCAACGAGCTAATCCCAGCCAAAAGCCAGTAACCAACGAGCTAATCCCAGCCAAAAGCCAGTAACCAACGAGCTAATCCCAGCCAAAAGCCAGTAGCCAACGAGCCAATCAGATGAAATCCTCATTCCGCGCCCCGTCCAACATCGCCCTCGTTAAGTACTGGGGCAAGTACGGCGTGCAGTTGCCGAGTAACCCATCGATTAGCTTCACACTGAATGCCTGTGCGACGGAGACCACGCTTGAATTAACAGATGCTCCGGGAATCACTGTGGCGCTTGACGGGATCGATACGCCGAGTTTCGTTCCGAAGGTGGCGCAGTTTGTGGACCGAATTGACGCACGGCACCCTTGGGTAAAGGACTACGGGTTCCGGGTGCAGACCCACAACACGTTTCCGCATTCCTCTGGGATTGCCAGTAGTGCGTCAGGAATGAGTGCCCTCTCCCTGTGCATTGTGGACCTTGCGCAGAAGCTAGGGCATGAAGTGGCCAACCCCATGCAGGAAGCTTCAGTGCTGGCGCGATTGGGTTCCGGGAGTGCATGCCGTTCGGTCTACGGTGGACTTGTAGTTTGGGGTGAAACGCCTTCAGTTGAGGGGTCGTCTCAGGATTTCGGGGTGGCCTACCCTGACTCGGTGCACGAAGTATTCCGAAGCTACTGCGATACCGTGGCGCTCGTAGACGTGGGTCAAAAGGCGGTAAGTAGTACAGCTGGGCACCAGTTGATGGAAGCACACCCGTTCCGCACGCAGCGCTTTGCGCAGGCCCATGACCATTTAGCTGCTCTAAAGCCAATTTTGGCTGCTGGTGACCTCGACGCATTCATCGAATTGGTTGAGCTCGAGGCCCTGACCCTGCACGGATTGATGATGTCGAGCAGTCCAAGCTATGTTTTGATGCGTCCAAATACGCTGCGCATTATTGAGGCTATTCGCGGGTTCCGCCGAGATTCTGGGGCACCCATCAGCTTTACGCTCGACGCGGGCGCCAATGTACACATCCTCTACCCTGCGGCGTTCGAACAAAAAGCCCTTCAGTTTGTTGAAGATGACGTGAAACCTTGGTGCAAAGACGGTCGCGTAATTGTGGACCGCCTAGGCCAAGGACCGGTATCTTTGCAGCAATGAATCTGAGCCCCAAGTACTTCGCCAAAATACTTCTTTTCGGAGAGTACGGTGTCATCCGCGACGCCATGGCGCTTTCGATTCCGTATACCAGCTACTCGGGAGTCCTTCGACTTCCCGACGGTGAAGCGAGTTTTGATCAGCGTGAATCCAACGCTTCGCTGGACCGTTTTACAGCATACCTTGAAGAGCTTCACGCGTTAGGCAGCCTAGAAGCGAACTTGAACTTGCGCGCGCTTCGTGCCGACCTCGACCGCGGACTCTATTTTGACTCGAGCATTCCGCAAGGATATGGTGTAGGTTCATCCGGAGCCATGGTGGCAGCGCTGTACGCCCGGTACGCGCGGAATCCATTGCCACTCGACGAAGCCAACGAACCAGAGAAGCTCATGGCACTCAAGGCCGAAATGGCCCAGATGGAGTGCTACTTCCACGGGAAAAGTTCGGGCATGGACCCTACCATTTGCTATCTGCAGCTACCACTTCTGGTGCGCTCTGCTGAGGATCTGGGAACGGTCACGATGCCCAGTCTTCCAAGCGACGGCCGTGGCGGAATTTTCTTACTGAACTCCGGGTCGCCCGGCGAAACCCAGCCCATGGTGCAAATTTTCATGGACAAGCTCAAGGAGGAAGGTTTTCGCCGCTTAATGACCGACCAGTTCAAAAAGTACAACGACGCCTGTGTATCGGCCTTTTTGGACGGAAAAACCGACGTGCTCCTTCGTGAGTTGAAGAAGCTGAGCGGTCTTGTGCTTGAGAATTTCGGCCCGATGATTCCGAACGACTACCACAACTTGTGGCAGAAGGGAATTGACACGAACGCCTACTACCTCAAGCTGTGTGGCTCAGGTGGTGGTGGGTATATTCTGGGCTTCGCTCCCGACCTAGAGCACGCTAAGGCGGAACTCGATCCGCACCGAATGGACGTCGTCCTTCGCTTTTAAGCGAGCGGACATGCGGCGCCGAACCAAAATTCTGCTTCGCCTTACGGCATTCCTCAGCCTCGTTCGCTGGACCCACATTTTGTTTTTGACCGTGGCCCAACTGCTCGCAGCTCTGACGCTGCTGCATGGACCCGAACCTACCCCCTGGCTCACCCTAGCGGGCTCGATCGCGACCACGGCGCTCATTGTGGCAGGAGGTTCGCTCTTCAATAGTTTTTACGACTTAGAACGCGACCTGATTGAGCGTCCCTGGCAGACCCTACTCGAGCGCCCGGTAGCCCGCACGTACGGAATGCAGTTAGCATTCAGTTTCTATGCTGCAGGACTCATCACCTCGCTGCTTACCCTTGAGTTAGCCGTTGCCCTATGCTACTGGCTTTTTGCGCTCGTCGTGTTTTTGTACTCCCACAAGCGAATGGGTTTTGGTGTGGGCGGAGCGCTTCTTGCCAGCCTATTGGCTTTTGGGCCGCTGCTCTTGCTCGCGGGTGCGCTGCATCCTGGTTCTTGGCCTGGATTTCTTCGCGGACTCCCCTTGGCCCTAGCCATGATTGCATTGGAATGGCGCCGGCAGTGGGAGCGGCGCCAGATTCCTCACCGCAGCGAACCGCAAAGGTTACAGCTCAAGCGGCAGCAGTGGATCTATAAATTGCTGTTGGCCTTAGCCCTGGGGTTGATACCGTGGATCTAGGCGCGCTTAGCGAAAGACGGTAAACATACCGCGGCGTTCCTCGACCAATCCGTCGGGAAGCCAAATAAACACCTTATAGCTGTATGGGCCGGCAGGAACTTTTTCGCCCCCGTAGGTTCCGTTCCATCCATTGGGATCCTCGTCGCTGTGAAAAATTTGTAGGCCCCATCGGTTAAATACGGCCCATTCGAACTTCACGACTCCGGTCGCGACAACGTTGAAGCGCTCGTTGACCGCGTCTCCGTTGGGCGTGAATGCCGACGGAATGTAGACGTAGTGGTCCATCTTCAAATCAATCGGGTAGGCCAAGCTATCTGAGCAACCCATGCTGTCGCGCACGGAGAGTCCCACCCAGTAGGTTCCGGGGCGGCCGTATACGTGGCGGGGATGCACACGCGTTGAGGTGTCGCCATCGCCGAAGAACCACCGCACATTGAGTGTATCACTTGAATAATTGGTGAATCCGACATCCAAGGGATTTCCGGGGTCTTGCAGGTAGCCAAATGAGGCCACCGGCTGGGGGACCACCCAAGCATAAATAGAGTCGCGCGCCTCGATCAAGCAATTGTCGGTGACTTTGTAGCGGAACCACTGGCTGCTCGCGGGTGACACCGTCCAGCTGCTAGCTGTCGGGCCGCCGCCGAGCCATTGAATGCTGCGGGTTCCACGTCCGCCGGAGGCCACAGCCTGAAGGGTTACCGCATCGCCTGGACACAAAAAGAGCGTGTCGGATTCGGTGCGCAATGAATCGTACGGATCCACATAAATCGTGATGCTGTCGGTACGCGGGGAGGTGCTGCACTCGTCCCAACTGAGGTAGCGGTAAGTCGTGGTTTGGGCCGGCGCTACCGCGGCGAGCACTGTCTGAGTGGAATCATGTTCCCAGTATCCCCATCGAACGCCTTCACCCCCCGTCAGGGTGGCCCGAAGGACGGCACTTGAACCAGGACAGGCCAGCGTATCATCGCCTTGATCAAGGGTGAGCAATGCTTGGTGGGGCACTCGGTCGCGAATCCAAAAATCCAACGAGTCTGACGGATACACAGCGCAATTGGAAGATACGGGGAGCATTCGAACCCTCAATAACTCGGGCGCCTCTATGATTCCGTCGTCAATGGGCTCAAACCACAAGGTATCGGTGGTTTGCCCGGGCAACAGGGTGAGCGACGAAGGGAGCGCAGATGCAAAATCAGCGGCACCAGCGGTTCCGACATACTGAAACTGCGCGGTGAGGGTATCGCTCGTTGCGCCTGCACGCTGAAAGAGGAGGTAGCTCCGGGCGCAGCCTTCAACCATCACCGAATCGGTAAACGAGGCACCTGTGTTGGTGGTCGAACTTAGATTGATTGTGGGCAATTTGAACGATCGTGCCCCCAAGAACACGGCTGAGTTAAATGAGCCATCCATCACATCAGCTATGAGCAACTTGATCGTATACGGATAACCGCAAACAACCCCAGCTTTTGCCTTGAGTACATCTGTAAAGCCATTAAAGTTGATGGCATTAAATGACCCATTCGCATTGTAGTACATTGAATGAGCAACGTAGTTCGGATTTGCCGAGATGCAATTCGATGCGGGATAACTTCCAGAAGGAAAGCCTTGGTTAATCGTGTTAATCGCTACCGGCGTAGTCGTTCCAGGAATAGTTGCCAAATTGATGGAGTCCATTCGAACACTACCATTTGCGTTGAATATCGGTGCACCATTGATTCCCGGACCGACTAGAAAAAACCCAAAAACATCATTAAACGGACTACAGGTGTATCCCGTGTACTCATTGGATGCAAAAATGTATTTAAACTCTACACTATCACCTGTAGCATAGAAACTGAATTGGATTGCAGACAGGTCGTTTAACGTACTGTTTGACGAACCAATTGTATTCAAAACTGAAATAAGGTGTGGACTGGTTCCGGGACCGCCCGAAAACGACTGAGAAGCCCCCGGCATCGCATTTAGTGCGTTGTCGGTGTGCATTACGATTCCACTATCCAATCCAAAAGCGGTGTTTGTGTTTACAAACTTTCCGATCTGTACGGAGGCAGGTTGAACCAGTGGGAGACCTGGATTACTCCCCGACCACACTGGTATATTCGGCCCGACCAATACGTTCTGAACCAGCCACATCGGACTGTTGCGCGGCGCAGTCGAATTCACCACGATATTCTGTGCCCCGGAGGTGAATCCGAGAACAAGGGCGAGGAACAGAGTGAGTTTTCGCATGGTTTGAATCCGAAAGATACAAAGGGTTGGCCGAGTGGATTGTACCTTCGAGTTATGATTGATTCGTACGTATCCCAGCACCGTCAGCGCTTTCTTGACGAACTTTTTACTCTATTGCGCCTACCTAGTATTTCGGCAGATCCTGCCTACAAAGATTCGGTGCTTGCCACGGCCGATGCCGTCGCCGGATTTTTGACCAAAGCCGGGGCTCAGAACGTCGAAGTCTGCGCCACCCCTGGTTATCCGGTCGTCTATGGCGAGTACCTCGTCGATCCCTCGCGCCCCACAGTTCTCGTGTACGGCCACTACGACGTGCAGCCCGCAGACCCCTTGAATTTGTGGACCACTCCAGCCTTTGAGCCCGAAATTCGCACCACCCCCATTCACCCCAACGGAGCCATTTTCGCACGCGGCGCCTGCGACGACAAGGGCCAGTTCTTTATGCACATCAAGGCCTTTGAGGCCATGGTTGCCCAGGGCAACGTGCCCTGCAATATGAAGTTTATGATTGAGGGCGAAGAAGAAGTAGGTTCGAACAACCTCGAGTGGTTTGTGAAGCGCAACCACGACCGCCTCGCGTGCGACGTAATTCTTATTTCAGACACCGGAATCATCGCGCCAGGCGTTCCCTCCATTTCGGTAGGCCTGCGCGGCCTATCGTACATCGAAGTTGAAGTGACCGGACCCAACCGCGACCTGCACTCTGGTATTTACGGCGGAGCCGTGGCCAACCCGATCAACATCCTTACCGAGATGATCGCTTCGCTGCACGACAAAGACAACCAAATCACCATTCCCGGATTCTACGACAAAGTTCAAGTGTTGAGTGACGCGCAGCGTTCCGACCTCAACAAGGCCCCATTTAGCCTTGAGGAGTACAAAGCAGCCCTCGACCTCAGCGACGTCCACGGTGAAACCGGCTACACCACCATTGAACGCACAGGCATTCGTCCCACGCTCGACGTGAACGGAATTTGGGGCGGCTACACCGGCGAAGGCGCGAAGACCGTCATCGCTTCAAAGGCCTACGCGAAAATTTCGATGCGCTTGGTTCCGGACCAAGATCCGGACGAAATCACCGAGTTGTTCACGAAGCACTTCACGAGCATTGCTCCTGCGAGTGTTAAAGTTGAAGTTCGTCCCCACCACGGTGGCCACCCCTACGTGTGCCCCACCGACCACGCGGGGTACCGCGCCGCCCACAAGGCGATGGCCGAAACCTACGGACGCGAGCCGATTCCGACGCGTGATGGCGGATCGATTCCCATCGTCGCACTTTTTGAGCGGGAACTCGGTGTCAAATCCATCTTGATGGGCTTTGGTCTCGACAGCGATGCCATCCACTCGCCCAACGAGCACTACGGTTTGGACAACTACTTTCAGGGCATTCGCACCATTCCGCGCTTTTACCTGCACTACGCCGAAGAGGCGCGCGGCTAAGAGCGCAACCCGCTAGATGCAAAAAGGCGCCCTTCGAGGCGCCTTTTTTATGCTACATACAGTTGGTTCACTCGATGCATCAATGCCGTGATGTCGCGAAGTTCCATGAGCAACTTTGTTTCAAGATGCGACTGACGGGTTGAAATCTCACCGTTACGGTAGCTCTGGAGTTCCCGATCTAGAATTCGTTGAATATCCGAAATGATCCGTCGCTTTGCTGAAAGCAAGTCGCTGGTAGACTCACATGTTCCTGTCTCAAGTGATCGAACAATCCTACTTGAATACGCCGAAAAAAGCGTGATCACTTCGGCATACGCCAAAAGAAATGCTCCATGAGGACGCGCATGCAAATTGGCCAAGTATTCATGCTGAACTTCGACCATTGCACGGGCACTTTCTGTCATATCTCCCACATAATCAAATGCGAGTAAGTGGCTTCGAAACGACGTAGACCGCTCACCCTTAAATTCTTTGATTATCCGAATCATGCGCAACTCAAGTTGTTCATGGCGCGTCAAGAGAAATTTGACTTCTTTGCGAAGGCGTCCTGGAGTGCGCTTTTGGTTGTTGGCCAGAGCGTCTGCAGCCATGATGATAATGTTTGCCGTTCGGTCGAGATCAGACCCCATAAGTACCCGACTACTGTCCATCGGATGATCTGAGTCTGCCAATTTTTCAAGAGCATCCTCCATGAGATTTTCTGCTCTCATTTGCTTTGAAAAACCCATGTGGCTACGGATAATCAGACCAATTGCAAATACTGTAAGAATTAACGCAGCAATGAACTCCCCATAGAATATGAAGCACGCGAACAAAAAAGATGCTCCAAAAGCGATTAATGCGGTCAGAAGCCAACTGCCAATCACATTAACGACCCCCGCGACACGGTATACAGCTGATTCTTGTCCCCATGCACGGTCAGCTAAGGATGTACCCATTCCGACCATAAATACGACAAACGTGGTACTCAATGGAAGACCCAAACTGGTGGCGTACGCAATGAGTGTGGATGCGAGCATCAAGTTGACGCTTCCGCGCACATAATCAAAAGCAGGTTGCTGCCTCCACTCTTCAGCCGTACGCTCAGGCTGTGTGAATCGAGGATTGGCCCATTGGCGTGTCGATTTCGGAACCACAACCCCCACAAGGTTTGATATACCAATAGAACCAGAAGTCAAAAGCCTACTTGCCATATTGGGCTTAAACTTCTCAGCGCCCTCACCTTGTCGAGCTAGATTAATCTCAGTTTCAGAAACCTTTCGAGACTTCGCATTGAGCCAAAGGGTAGCTATCATTACTATGCCAGCCAAAATAAGCACCACAAACGGGGTGGTTACCTCTTCGGCCATGGCTCCCATCATCAGTTCTCTCGGATCTGCACCACTCACTAGGTATACTTGATAGGCTTGGAATGCTGCCAACGCGGGGCCAATAAAATTGACCAAATCATT
>CAIJMB010000158.1 GCA_903821715.1 uncultured Flavobacteriales bacterium | reverse complement strand
CCATCAATCGGAATAAAGGGTATGAGGGTAAAGACAAAGATGACCCCCGGAAACAACGCCAAGAAGAAACTAAAACTGATGCTGGCCGCGCGGCTGGTGACGGCGCCTTCGTAGATGCCCTTCCAGAAAAAGATGGCGACGTCGTACAGGCTCAGCCCGTCAAACAGCGGGATCGTGATCGTTTGGGCGCTTCGACGCAGCAGTGCGAGCAAACGTTTCACAGCAGGCGGGCTTTGAAGTTGAGGTCTACGGCGGGGGCAGAGTGGGTGAGGGCTCCAACCGAGATGAAGGTCACGCCGGTTTCGGCGTAGGCGCGCAGGGTTTCGCGGGTGATTCCGCCGCTGGCCTCGGTTTCTTTGCGGCCGGCGATGCGTTCCACCGCAGTGCGGCACTGTGCCGGCGTGAAGTTGTCGAGCATAATGCGCGTGATGGCGTCGAGGCCAAGTGCTTCTTCGACGTCGGCCAAGGTGCGGCATTCGACTTCAATGGCGAGGTCGAGCCCGCGGTCGGCCAGGTAGGCCTCGGTGCGGCGCACGGCGTGCGTGATTCCGCCCGCGAGGTCGATGTGGTTGTCTTTGAGCATTACCATATCGTACAGCCCGATCCGGTGGTTGTCGGCTCCACCGACGTGCACGGCCCATTTTTCGAGTGCACGCCAGCCCGGCGTCGTTTTGCGCGTATCAAGCAGCCGGCAGGGGAGGTCGGCAATGAGTGCAGCATAGCGTTCAGTGATTGTAGCCACCCCACTGAGGCGCTGTACGTAGTTGAGTAGCGTGCGTTCGGCACGAAGCAGGGAGGGTAGCGGGCCTTCGACGTGGGCTACAGAGGTTCCCGGTTCGAGGTGTTCGCCGTCGCGGTGCGCCCAGTCAATACGGAGTCGGGGGTCGACCGCGTGCAGCACGTGTTCGGCCACTTCGCACCCAGCAAATACCAGGGATTCTTTGGCGCGGAGCGTGGCAATTCCCTCTGATTCAGGGTTGAGACTTGCCGCTGATGAGTGATCGCCAGCTGAGGGGCCACTGCCCAAATCTTCGTCAAGGCTGCGCTGAATGTGGGCAGCGAGCTCGGGTTCGGTCAGGTAATCGCGGATCGGCTTCATCTTTGCATCGTCGTCACGCAACAGGTGCGTGGAGCGGAACCCAAACTTACGCCAGCCGTGGAGATCATTCTTTTAGTCGTGGGGCCCACCCAAGTGGACTACGCCAAGGCGGGTTTGGCTGACTTTGCGCAGAGAATTAGCCACTACGCCAAATTCCGAACGGAATCGGTGCGCGACCGAGCCGCCCAGCATGCTTTTTTAAAGCCCGGTGATCTGCTCGTGCTGCTCGACGAGCGGGGACAGCAGCTAAATTCAATCGAGCTTTCGCAGCGACTCCAAAAGTGGATGAATTCCGGTCCGAAACGCATCGTGTTCGCGGTAGGAGATGCCTACGGATTTAGTGCGGAATTCCGCGCCCAAGCGCAGTACGAGCTGGCGCTGAGCAAGATGACGTTTCCGCACGACTTGGTGCGCGTGCTGTTTGCAGAACAGCTCTACCGAGCCTTCACCATTTTGCGCAACGAGCCCTACCACCACGAGGGTTGAATTCGTAGGTTTGCCCCGTGCAGTCGGTCGTCACTAAACTCATCGCCCAATGGGACAAAGGGCAGTTCGCCCCCGTCT
>CAIJMB010000157.1 GCA_903821715.1 uncultured Flavobacteriales bacterium | reverse complement strand
GCGGCTGGACGTTGGCCCAAGTTCGCCTACTGCTCAACCGTGCCGCCGAACTCGAACTGATTAGCCTTGAGGGTGGCGGAAGCGGAACCACATACCGTTGGGCGCACCCGAGGTTTCCACAAGGGTCGAGCCCCATTTCTAAGGCCGACTGGGACGTAGACCGCAACCGAATCTTGGGGCGATCCCGCGCCGTGGCCGCAATGCTTGACCCGCATGCGGTCGAATGCCGATTTACTCAGCTTTTGGCCTACTTCGGTGAGCGGGCAGCGGACTGCGGACGCTGCGATGTGTGCCGGTCCAAGCGCGAGCCTTCTGAGCTGGCCTATGCGCTGCTTACTGCACTGCACGGATCCGAATCGCACAGGCTTAGCATTCGAGATGCGGCAGAGCGCACGGGGCTTCCCCGTTCAGAGGCAGCTCGCTTTTTAGGCCGCGGATCCGATTTGGGCTGGTGGACGCTCGACGAGTCCGGTTGGGTCACGCTTTAGTTCCGACCTTTGCGCCATGCTACGAACTGTATTTTTTGGTACCCCCGATTTTGCCGCAATCAGTCTTCAGGCGCTGATTGATGCACCCGAGGTCAATGTAGTGGCCGTTGTTTCTGCTCCGGACCGTCCGAGTGGCCGCGGACAGCAGCTGAAGTCGAGCCCCGTAGCCCTGCGTGCACGCGAACATTCCATACCCCTTCTGCAACCAGAGAAACTGCGCGATCCTGAATTTCTTAAGGAACTCGCTGCATTCAACGCCGATATATTTACGGTGGTAGCTTTTCGAATGCTTCCCGAGGTCGTCTGGAACATGCCGCCGTATGGTTCGCTCAATATCCATGGCTCGCTCCTTCCAGACCTTCGCGGCGCAGCCCCCATTCAATGGAGTCTCGCTTATGGTGATTCCGAAACGGGCGTCTCTGCATTTTCGTTGAACCATGCCATCGATGAGGGCCCCATCCTTCGTCAGGTTCGGATTCCGGTCGGAACCAATGAAAATTTCGGTCAACTGTACGCACGAATGGCCCACGAAGGAGCCCAACTCGCCGCACAGGTACTCGTTCAAAGGGTGCTGCACGATCTTCGTCCGCTACCTCAAGAAGTAGCTTTATCCCATCGCGCCGCGCCCAAATTGACTCCTGAATTCGCGCAATTGGAGCAGTTAACGACGCTTTGGAACCTGCACAACCGCATTAGGGCCTGCGATCCCATCCCCGGAGCGAGCTTACCAAGCCCTGAACACCCAAATGAGCGCTGGAAGCTCTATGCAAGCGAATGGACCGGAC
This sequence comes from uncultured Flavobacteriales bacterium, assembly GCA_903821715.1. Classification (GTDB taxonomy): domain Bacteria; phylum Bacteroidota; class Bacteroidia; order Flavobacteriales; family Schleiferiaceae; genus TMED14. The sequence continues at coordinate 18,870 of CAIJMB010000157.1, read as the reverse complement.
CATCTTCATCTAGCACCCAAGAAAATCTGGAATATTTAATTGATAATCAAGGCATTACGGTCAATTCTGGCAACCTGAATCTCGTCATCCATGAAGTGCAATGGCCTGGCAAACGTCGAATGCTGGCATCAGATTTTGTACGTGGAAGTCGAATAAGGGGAAGATTTACACTAAGTGGTCAAAAAATTGACTAAATCCTTGTGCGTATTGCGATTCCGCCTATATTTGGGAAAACCAAACGTTTAATCACTCTTAAAAAACAACAAGCATGAACAAGGCAGAACTCATCGACGCCATTGCAGCTGACGCAGGTATCTCTAAGGCGCAAGCCAAAGTAGCCCTGGATTCCGTAACCAATAACATCGGTGGTGCCCTTGCCAAAGGTGGCAAAGTATCACTCGTAGGTTTCGGTACCTTCAGCGTTTCTGTGCGCGGTGCTCGTGAAGGCCGCAACCCACAAACTGGCGCGACCATCAAAATCGCCGCCAAGAAGGTTGCTAAGTTCAAGGCTGGCGCTGAGCTGGCTGGCAAACTCTAATGCCCAAATCACCTAAACGCGAAAGCCGCCCCTCGGGCGGCTTTTTTTATGCTTTGTGGTTTAGGTTTACCGCGCTAAGGCATAGATGGACTCGATGATCTCCACTACTTTGAGTCCTTCGAGCGCATTCGTTGTGATGGGTTTGGTTCCGCGCAGCACGTCGCGCACGTTTTCGTACACATACATATGGTTGGCGGCCGAACCCTTGTAGGGACCGTAGTCATTGGGCGGATTGCTCGGAGCCAATTCGGGCATGGTGTAGCCCTCGACGTGGCAATGCACGACTTCATTCATGTACTGGCCGGCGACTTTAATGCTTCCCTTTGATCCGATGATGGTCATCGAGCTTTCGAGGTTGGCATCCCACACGCTAGTGCTGTAGTTCAGTGAACCGAGTGCAGCTCCGTGCTGCGGAAGTGCGAAGTGAACAAGACCAGTGTCTTCAAATTCAATGCTGTGACCGTGGTTGTAGTTGCGAAGGAGCGCCGACAATGGCTTCACGTCACCAAAGACCCAGTAGAGGATGTCGATGAAGTGACTAAATTGGGTAAACAAGGTTCCGCCGTCTAAGTCTTTGGTGCCGTGCCAGCCACCGGAATGGTAGTAGCGATCGTCCCGGTTCCAGAAGCAGTCGATGTGTACCTGAAAAATATCGCCCAGCAGGCCTTGATCCACCACGGACTTCAGCCACTCCGAGGGAGGCGAATAGCGGTTTTGCATGACACCAAACACGTAGCGTCCGCGCTGAAGGGCAGCGTGCAGTACACGTTCGGCGTCGGACTTGTGCAGCGCCATTGGTTTTTCTATGATAACGTGAGCTCCGGACTCAATACCCTGAAGCGCATGTGCAGCGTGCATCCCATTGGGACTTGCTACGGCTAATACATCCACGTGATGGTCCGCCAAAAGCGCTTCAAGCGAGTGGTAGTGTGGAATCCCAGCGGGCAATCCCAGTTCATCCGCATTGCGGACGTCGCAGGTTGCGACAAGTTCCGCATGCTCAAGGTTGCGGATCATTTCAATGTGGCGCTGGCCAATGCGGCCGCAGCCGACCACGGCAAATTTGGATAAACTCATGGTTGAAGTCTTTGTGCAGTCCAGCTTTGGTTGGGCTGGCGCGTAAACTGAATACGGTCGTGAAGTCGGCTCGCCCTACCCTGCCAAAATTCGATGCGTTCGGCGCGGATGGCGTATCCGCCCCAATGGTCGGGGCGCGGAATCGAATCTGGGTACTGGTCTTGGAGTGCCTTCCATTGGGCTTCCATGGCTTCTCGTGATGCGATGGGCTGTGACTGCTGCGACGCGGCAGCCCCCCACTGGCTTCCGAGCGGGCGACTGGCAAAATAGGCTGAGCTCTCTTCAACTGAAATTTTGTGCACGGAACCGAGCACGCGAATTTGGCGCTCAAGACTGGGCCAAAAAAACAAAGCGTGCGCTCGTGGCGTCGCTTCAAGGTCTTTGCCTTTTTTCGAAGTGTAGTTCGTGTAGAATACGAGTTCGCCCTCGCGAACCTCTTTAAGCAGTACCGTGCGCGCGTCTGGATCGCCATTGGCGGCCACCGTACTCAGTGCAAAGGCGGTAGCATCCTCCACGCCGGTCGCTTGGTACTCATTCATCCATGCTTCAAACTGGATGAACGGATCAGCCTGCAGCCATCGATCGTCAAGGCTTCCCTTGACGTATTCTTTGCGGTCGTCGTGTAGTGCCATTATTGCGCTAAATTAGTTCGCATGCAGGCCGAAACCGGATCTTTTTTAATGGCCCACCCTCTTCTTGAGGACGGAAACTTCAGTCGCTCACTCGTACTGATGACCCACATCGGGCCTGATTCGTGCGTAGGTCTGATTGTCAACAAGTTAAGTGCGTACACTTTAGATCAAGCACTTCGTGGCGACTGGCCCGAATGGCCTCTTTATTTGGGAGGTCCCGTCAGTACCGATTCGCTGTACTACCTCCACCGTCGACCGGACCTCATTCCAAACTCAGAACTAGTACTTCCCGGAATCTATTTCGGCGGTGATTTTGACGCGTTGCGTGAGGCCATTGACTCGGAGTGGCTGCAGCCTGACGACATCCAGTTCATGGCCGGCTATTCGGGATGGGCAGAAGGCCAGCTGGCGTCCGAACTCGAAGAAGGGAGTTGGGTAGTAGCCAAGGGCGTCGTGCAGTCGGACTGGTGGCAAACTCACGACGCGTACCGAACTCTGGCGCAACGTTGGCCGGATGAATTAAAGCTTTGGTTTAATTCACCTGAGACTCCTTATTGGAATTGAGCAAGATGGGCACGCTCGATAACCAATTTCTGCATCGCCTCTGCACGATTTGAACTATATTCTGTTTTGCGGAATTTTCGAACTGCCGCTACGCCGTGTACGGCGTTAGTTAGCCACACTTCGTCTGCAGACTGCAGCGCAAAAGGACTAAATACCTCTTCACGAACCTGAAGTCCAAGACTTGGCGCGAGTCCCAGCACCACTTCGCGCATGACGCCCCTCAAGGCTCCGGCACTCAATGGTGGGGTAATGATTTCCTCCCCCTGCAATAGCATCACATTGGATTTAGACGCTTCAAGCACTTGGTTTTCATGGTTGAGAATTAGAACTTCCTCCACGCGCTGTTCGCGGGCAAAACCCGCCGCCAGCACATAAAGTACGGCGCTGCTCGTCTTCACATTCGAGAGGATTCCCGCGCTCTTTCGGTGATCCTGAAAAAGGCCTAATTCGGGTCGAAGTACGGGGACGGGGTACCCTATTCCGTCAATAGGAGTGGCGGTTACATCCCACTCTACTCCTGCGCGGGGTTCTGGCGCATAACCTAGTTCGCCAGTGCGCCACACGCTAAGGCGGAGTCGGTAGTCGCGGGTAGCATCAAGCTCAGCAGTTTTTAAGTCGGCAAGCCATCCATCTGGATTCCAGTGAGAAGGAATGGGCATGCGAAGAATACGCATGCCCGCCAGCAGTCTGAAGTAGTGCTCTTCGGGATTCAGGACGCGACCCTTTGAAACGCGCATCGTTTCAAACAGGCCGTCGCCGTAGGCTTGCGCCCTATTCATCGTTATGCTTTGACTCCGAAGAGCTCAGCCATACGGGGACCGATGTGAGCAGGTGAATCCACCACTTCAACGCCGCACTCGCGAAGAATCGCTTTTTTGGCTTGGGCAGTGTCGTCGTCTCCACCTACGATAGCGCCTGCGTGGCCCATCGTACGGCCCTTAGGGGCTGTTTCGCCGGCAATAAAGCCAACTACCGGCTTGCGGTTGCCATCGGCTTTGATCCAGCGCGCGGCCTCAGCCTCGAGTTGTCCGCCAATTTCGCCGATCATTACGATGCCTTCGGTTTCGGGGTCGTTCATTAACAGCTCCACAGCCTCGCGGGTTGTAGTGCCGATGATGGGGTCACCGCCAATGCCAATGGCTGTGGTTACGCCGAGACCTGCCTTCACCAATTGGTCAGCAGCCTCGTAGGTCAGGGTTCCGGATTTAGAAACAATACCAATCTTGCCCTTCTTGAAGACAAACCCGGGCATGATGCCCACTTTAGCCTCGTCAGCGGTAATCACGCCGGGGCAGTTGGGGCCAATCAAGCGCACTCCGCGCTCTTTGACGTAGGCCTTGGCCTTCATCATGTCGGCCACGGGGATACCCTCGGTAATGCACACAATGACTTGGATTCCAGCGTCCGCAGCTTCCATAATGCCGTCGGCGGCAAATGCGGGCGGAACAAAAATGATTGAAACGTCAGCACCCGTTGCCTTTACCGCATCGCTCACCGTATTGAACACCGGGCGATCGAGGTGGGATTGACCCCCTTTACCTGGAGTGATTCCGCCGACCACGTTCGTGCCGTATGCGATCATTTGCTCGGCGTGGAAGCTCCCCTCTTTACCAGTGAAACCTTGGACGATAATTTTCGATGACTTGTTGACCAGAACGCTCATGACGGATTCAAGGATTAGCGGTTAATTGCGCGGCAAAAGTACGACGCGAAGCCGGGTTTAGCGGACGATATTCATCTCTTGAATGAGTCGGTCTGCCCCCGCATAGCGGTCGACAACCCAAAGCACATAGCGAATGTCCACCATGATGTTTCGGCAGCGCTGGGGAGTGAAGTAGAAGTCGCTCATGGTTCCCTCCCATACGCGGTCAAAATTGAGACCAATGAGTTCGCCACGGTCGTTGAACGCGGGGCTTCCGGAATTTCCGCCCGAGGTGTGGTTTGCGGCCAAAAAGCAGACAGGTAGCTCACCATTGCTCAGCGTGTAGGGTCCGTAGTCCTTGGCCTCGAGCTTCGTGCGGTAGGCCTCTGGCAGGTCGAACTCGTAGTCGCCGGGGCGGTACTTGGCCAGTACTCCGTCGGCAGTCGTGTGGGTGGTGTAGCGCATGCCGTCGGTAGGCGAAAAACCTCCAGCGCGACCGTAGGCCACGCGGAGCGTGGAATTGGCATCGGCAGCGATTTGCTTATTAGTCGACGCGGCGTAGGCAAGCTGCACGGCCATCCAGTCCTTCATGCCCGATTGGTACTCGGTCTCGGCCGCCGAGAGCTCACCCATCAATGCGGAGTATTCTTCACGCAGGTTGGCGCTGAGCCCCAAGGCGGGGTGCGACTTGGCTGCGGCATCAAAGGCCTCCCACGATGCGCCGTCGGCGGGTAACGCAGGAACCGAGCCAGACACTTTAGGATCCGTGAACGAAAGCAAGTCGGACTCCGCATGTTCCACTTCGGAATTGGCGTTCCAGGCTGCAATCAATCGCTGTGCGGCACGGCGGTCGAGCTCTGGGTTCCAATCTTTGTAGAGCTCGCGCAAGGCTGCCCTGGGTTTGTCAAGATTGTCGCCCATGGCAACTGCTTTTAAGTAGGCCGAGGTCAATCGGCTCCACGTGGCGAGTTCCCAGCGCGGAATCAACTCTTGGTAGTACAGTGCAGTCCAGCGTGCGTCCATCAAGGCGTCGTTTTGTTCACCAAAACGCTGGATTACAGCGAGGCCTTGGGGCGAAAAAGCGGCGACGCGAGCCTCGCGAGCGGCAAGCGTATCGACGCCTGAAACCTCTGCCATGCCCTCGATTTGGCCAATCCATTTCTTCCATCCGTTGGCTACACTCGCGTACTTCGACGCGTACTGGATTTTGACCATTGGATCGACGCGCATCGCGGAATCCCACGTGCGAAGCACCTCGTGGCGCATTGCGACACGGGTCGGAAGCATCGTTTTGAGCTGCTGCTGCACCTCAGAGACGGGCATGTAGCTGTCAGTGCGTCCCGGGAATCCATAAATCAATGTGAAGTCGCCCTCCTCGACTCCGCGAAGGCTAATAGCCAACGGCTTGGCTACATTCATCGGAACATTGCTTGAGCTGTATTCTGCCGGACTACCGTCTGGTGCCGTGTACACGCGAAACAGTGAAAAATCACCCGTATGGCGCGGCCACACCCAGTTGTCGGTGTCGGATCCGTACTTGCCCACCGCGCTCGGTGGCGCACCTACAAGGCGCACGTCGGGGTAGCGTCGGGCACTCGTGAGCACGTAGCGGTTTCCGGCAAAAATGGGCTTTACGTTGTGAATCCACGACGCATCTGGTTTGGGCTGGGCAGCAGCAACGTCCTTCATCGCCTCGCCAGGCTCTTGACCTTTTGCGATGAGCGACTGAACCGCAAGCGTAACATCTTCAGTCCGAAGGACAAAATCCACAAAGAGCCCGGGGTTGGGCTTCTCTTCGGCGTAGGACTTAGCCCAGAAACCGTGCTCGAGCAGGTTGTCTTCGATGCTTGAATGCGATTGAATCGCGTCGTACCCGCAGTGGTGGTTGGTGAGCACCAAACCTTTTGACGAAATCACTTCGCCGGTACAGAATCCGCCAAAGTGCACCACCGATTCGTTCAGACCTCCACCTTCTGAACTGTAAATCGCTGAAGTACTCATCTTCATTCCAACGGCCTTCATGTCGGCCTTGCGTCCGGCCACTTCGTGCGGAAACCACATTCCTTGCGCCCACACTGAGGTGGATCCGAGGGCAGCAGTCCAAAGGGCTGCCAAAAGTTTATTCTTCATAAACTCGAAGATACGGAGGCCCCAAAAGAAAAAACCCGCCTGTGGGGCGGGTTCCGAATGAAGTTATTCACGAACATCAGGTTAAGAGACCGCCGTCGACTTGAAGCACCTGGCCGCTGATGTACGACGAAAGGTCGCTGGCCAAAAAGACGCAGGCATTGGCCACATCTTCGGGTTGGCCGCCGCGCTTCAACGGAATTGCGTCGCGCCACGACTGGACCACCTTCTCGTCGAGGACGCCGGTCATTTCGGTTTCGATGAAGCCTGGAGCGATGGCGTTGCAGCGAACCCCGCGCGAACCGAGCTCGAGGGCCACCGACTTGGTAAACCCTATGATTCCGGCCTTTGAAGCCGCGTAGTTCGATTGGCCAGCGTTGCCTTTGATTCCGACAATGCTCGAGATATTGATGATGCTGCCCGAGCGCTGCTTGAGGAAGTAACGCTGCACGTGCTTCGTCGTATTAAAAACCGACTTGAGGTTGGTTGAGATCACTTGGTCAAAATCCTCTTCGCTCATGCGCAAAAGGAGTGTATCGCGCGTGATTCCAGCGTTATTCACCACCACGTCAATGTGGCCAAAACGGGCCACGACGTCTTCGATGAGCTTTTCAGCCTGCTCGCCGCTCGATGCGTCGCTGCGGAATCCAGCGGCCTCGCCGTACTGGCTGAGTTCAGCTTCAAGCGCTTGGCCGCGCTCGACGCTGCTGAGGTAGGTAAAGGCAACTTTTGCGCCTTCCTGTGCGAAGCGCTGTGCGATAGCCTTGCCAATTCCTTTGGATGCGCCCGTGATGAGGGCGACTTTACCGTCAAGTAGTCCCATGTGTGTCTAGTTTGGGGCCCAAGGTACGTTCGGCGAGCCACGCGGCACAAAGTCCAACGGCCCAACCTGCAATCACGTCTTCGGTCCAGTGAAAGTGCAGCGCCATGCGGCTAAAACCGACGGCGATTCCGAGAACCAGGTACAACCAGCGCCACGAGGGCTTTCGGTACGCTAGAAAGAGTGCGAAAAACGCTCCGACCGAGCTATGGCCCGACGGAAACGATTTGTAAAGAGCCGGATCGAGCAGCTGCGAAAGCCTAACGCCTTGAACCGCCGCGTAGGGACGCACCGCGTCTGGCCAAATAAAGTTTTTACCAAATTGAGGGATCAAGGCCGCTGCCGCAAAACCGACCATAAATGCGGTCCATTCTGAGCGCGAGCTTTTGCGGAGTGCAAGCCAAAGGGCAATCACCAATGCAAATCCGCCATCCCCAAGGGCCGTAACTCCGTGCATGAGTTCAAACCAAGGCAATTGATCAAGGGAGCGCTGGAATTTGTGGCTACCCAACGACCACGTCCATGACGCCAGCACGATTGATGCCGTAGCAAAAAGTGCAAGCGCAGAGCGCGTGCTTACGACCCGATGGTCCGAAGCAAGGTGTGAATTTGGCTCTGCCACAGTGACCTCATTTCAGATTCCTCATCATGCTCTACATAGTCCGTGACTGTCAGCAATCCGTCGCCAGTCAAATCGTCGACATCAATGCGGAATTCAAACGAGAAGCGGTTGTCGCTGTCGTCGTGCTCCCATTTGTACTGAATGAAGTAGTTCGTCTTTTTGCGAACCACTGTCGCTACCTCTTCGGTTTCGCCCCAAAAGAAGCGGTAGGTGTCCCCGCGAGAGTTCACGTCGTCGCAAAACCATTCCGACAATCCGCTCGGAGTGCTTAAAAAAGAATACAGCATCGCTGCGGAGCAACGCACTGGAAACTCGATAACTAGCGGAACGCGATCAGACATCTCAGAATTCATGGGTTGGAGCTGCAATATAACCTCTCGATCCAATTGCGCAAGTACATTTTGTTGTGTATTTCGAACTGATTTAAATCAGTATTTGCCCGCCGCCGATTGCCGACCTTTAGCCTATGAACACCACACCACTCCTCCTCGCCCTTTCGCTGTTCGCGCCAATGGTCTATGCCCAAGATGTGCGCGACGCCCACGCGAGCCGCTACGCCTTTGCGCCAAGCGGATTCAGCATCCCCAAGGACAGCGCCTACCTCAACGTGGTCGGTCCACTGGTCGACTTTCAAATCGGAATCACTGACCACTTCTCAGCCGGAATCGGCACTCCCCTCTTTCTCGGCGTCTATGGAACCGCTTCCTACGGCATCAAACTCGCTCCCCAGTTCCACGCCAAAATTGGTGCTTTGGCGGGTGTCCCGGTCACGGGTAAGGGCCATTTTGCGCTACCCTTCGCGGTCGGAACCTACGGTACTCCCTCATCCAATCTTTCTGCAGGCGTTGGATACCTCAGCTTTGGTGGCGAAGACCTCCTCGACATTAATTCTGGTATCGCCTTCAACGCCAGCGGCTACCGTGCCTTTGGCTCGCGCTTCGGTTTCACCGCTGAAGTGTGGCACTTCACCTCTGAAGATGTCACCGCAATACTTCCTGCCATTCGCATCTTCAGCCGCCGCAGCAAGTCCTATTTTAACGTGGGCTTTCTAAATGCACGCTACCCAGAAGACGAACCTACCTTTTTGGGTTATGATACCAATTTTGACGGAATCGTCGATACCCAAGATCCAAGCCTTGGGGGCAATCATGTCTACGACTACGAAAACCTCACCCGGACATGGAAGCGATTGACGTTACCGGCCTTCACCTTCGCATACTATTTATAGGTCCCGTTGCGGAATACCTACTTCTGCCCTACTTTTGCCGCCCATTCCGGCGAGGTAGCTCAGATGGTTAGAGCGCAGGATTCATAACCCTGAGGTCGGGGGTTCAATTCCCCCTCTCGCTACACGGATGCAAGCCCGAGCCTTTGGCTCGGGTTTTTCATTTTTAGCCGCGAGCGAAGTTCACTTTGGCGAGCAGGAAAAAATGAAAAACAGCCAGCAGCGACGCTGCTGGGGGCTTGCATCCAAGTAAAGCACCCCCTTCAGGAACCATGGGCCGCTTCGCGGCCCACTAATTCCCCCTCAAAAAAAATTCACGATGATTAACGAAACCAATAGCCTAGCGCTTCTTCGAGCCTGGCTTTAGAGGCTTCATGTGCTTCAGCGCCTTTTTCATCTTCAGCTTCTGACCTCCCCCGTAGTTGGTGGTCTTCTTGTTTTTGGCCTTTTTCTCGTGAAAGGCAGCGTCGGGTCGGTCTTCGTCAGACATGCAAATGTGGATTGTCTCGTGGCCGAAAGATAGGTCTACCCAACCTAACCGCACGCACAACCGCACGAAGCACCACCAACTACTGCTGCGGTGCGGGCTTGACCTTAAGAACCACCCGCTTGGAATTGACCGAATCAATCCGCACCACATTCGCATGCGGCCGGTCATTCGCCAAATCCACCTCCCAACGGTACAGGCGCATCGCGTACGCGGCCAGCTCGTGGTTCAACCTCAATTCCGGAACCACATTAAACGCCGACCTTGGCGCAAACGTACCCTCAAACGTTTGGAGCGACGCCCTAAGTTCCGCATCCCGCTCCACGCGCCGCCACGGCAATGAACTCAAGCCCACCAGCGCAATCACTCCAAGCACCCATGCGAACCTTGGACTGCGCACCAGCTTGGCTCCGCCCCATAAATTACCCAGGCCGAGGGCCACAAAGGGTAACGAAGTAATCACGTAAAAATCACGCTGCTCATGCGTCACCATCAACGGAATCGACGCGCTCAAACCCAACGCAAGCACCGCCAGAACCCTGCGGTCGAGCGCAGCTCGCAGCGAACCAAAGCGAAGCCAAGCTACCGCCAGCGAAGCACCAAGCAGCACCGACCACTGCCCGAGCATTGGCCCCAGCAACCACAACCGATCCGCGGTAGTCACCGCGCGCGCTTGGGTAAAGGTCCGGACCAATCGGTTCCCCGCGTTGCGCTCAATCGCCTCGCGGGCATCGTTCCACAGCCAAAGTCCGACGGCCGCCAAACCGAGCATCAACAGAACTACCCCAAACCTACGGGCCGCCGCTCCACGGGGAAGCAATCCCAGCCCCCCAACCAACGGAAGCCATACCAACGGAAACAGTCCCTGCGGGCCCTTAAACAATGCTGCAGCCACCGCGAGCAATCCGCCCAGCCACACCCAGCGCGAATGCGACATCGCGACCACGGCACACACCGTGAACGGAGCCATCCACATTTCTTGCACGTGGTTGCCCATACCCCAGCCTACCAAGGGAGCCGAGCTCCACACCGTCACCATCCAAATCGCCGAATCTCGGCCACGTTCAGGCCACCACGTTACCTGAAGCGCACAAAGTCCCGCCACAGTAGCGATCCAGGCCAGCGCCATAAACACGCGTTCGGTCCACAGACTTCCGCCCAAAACGCGAAAAAACAGCGATTCCAAGCCCGTGAACATCGGCAACTGCTCGGAATACGGAACAGGGGACGACGGCTGGTAGACCGGAGCCCAAAAGCTACCCAATCCATCTGCAAGGTTCTGTGCGACGGCCGCATAAATCTGGCCGTCCATAAACATGCCCTCTTGAAGCCAGTACGGAACCAAGAACCAAAGCAGCACCGCGCCCAACGCAAGTAGCGTCAACCTCATCGCCTGCGCGGAGGTCGTTCACCGCGGTAGCCTGGTCCGGGCTGGTGAAAATCCTTGGGTCGAGGACCCTCTACACGAGCAGTTGGGTCTCCGTCACTGTCTTTGACTGCATCGAGCAGTTGTGCCACTTCTGCATCCGTCAATTCACGCCACGCACCCGTCGGCAATCCGTTGTCGGTGAGGTGCATAATGCGTTTGCGCTCCAAAATCGCCACTTCGTGCCCGACGAACTCGGCCATTCGGCGAATTTGGCGGTTCAAGCCCTGAATTAAGATGATTTTGTATGCACGCGGACTAATCCGCTCTATCGTACACGGTAGCGTCCGGGTTCCAAGCATCGGAACCCCGCGGGCCATCACATCAAGCTCCGCATCGGTAATCGGACGGCGCACCTGAACCCAATATTCCTTGGCGTGGGCGTTGCCTGCCCTGAGAATTTTGTTGACGGAATCCCCATCGTTCGTTAGCAGCAGCAGGCCTCGCGAGTCCTTGTCAAGACGGCCCACCGTAAAAATCCGCTCGGGATAGCGCACATAGTCCACCACGTTGCCGCGAATGCTCTGGTCGGTCGTCGAGGTTACGCCCTCGGGTTTATTGAGCAGCAGGTATACGGCCCGGGGTTTGGAACTCGCCGCCACCTTTTGCCCGTACACCTCTACTTCATCGCCGTCCCGAACCGTATCTCCAAGAACCGCAACCCGGCCGTTGATCCGCACGGCACCCGCTTCAATGGCACGATCCGCTTCGCGGCGGCTGCAGAGCCCATGGCTGCTGATGTACTTATTGAGGCGTGTTCCGGATTCCATGCTGCTGCGAAAGTACTTCTGTCTACTAGCAAAAGAAAGCGCCGGACCCTTCGGCCCGGCGCTACCTTAACGTAGATCTAGATTTATTGGATGGTGATTCGCTGTACGGATGCACCTGAAGCTGCAGGCGACAATGGCTTGGCCGCAGTCATTGGAGTAAAGCTCGGGGTCTTCTTGCGCACGATATTGAATCCAACTGAGGTACCGATGCGCCATGAATCACCGCGCCCCGGAGTTACCACAAACAAGTTGACTGGGAAGTTCATTTTACCCGACTTAAACGTTTTCCCGAAACCGAGCACCAAGCCAGTTGATACAGTGAGGTCTCCGCGAGAATCCAGGCGGGTAATCAATTCTTTTGAAGGGTCGTTACTAAGAATGAAGTTCTCACCTTGCAGATAGCCCTGCGCAGTCACGGTCGTTGTAAAGTTGGGACCCACCGCAAATTCCCAACCGGTGCGGCTGTTGCGCATCCCCATTAGCACGTTGGCACTAGGGATGACACGACCGTACTCCAGTCCGGCAATCAATGGAATGAACTCAAACAAAGCTTGAAAGTCTCCGCTATTGACAAACACTTGCTCAAACTGGTAGCCAAACGAAGTGAGCGCGGGTATGCTGTACCCGAATCCGCCCGTCCTTGGGTCAGCCATCAGGATTTGGGTACTCGATCCGGCAACCGCGGTGATTCCGAGTCGTGGACCATTATTATTGATGACCGCCGTTTCAGGGTTGTTCAGCGCACTTTCGTACTCTTCGCTGATGGTCAATTTCTTAATCAGGTTTTCGTCGTTTGCCACCGCAAGCAGTTCCTTGATGGACACCTCCATCATAGTGAGGTTTTGCTGCGGAATGTTCAAGTACACACGGCTTGCAGATTCGGTGAAACTTCCCGTCGCGACGTCATATAAACGAACAGTAACAGCTACTCGATCACCAAGGACATCGTACGATCCAGTGAGAATAAAGTCGCACTTTAGGCGTTTGCCAATGTCTTCAAGGCAAATTTTGGAATAGCAGCCCTTGAGGTCCACTTGGTCGCGCTTCGAGATGTACTCTATGTCGTACTTGTCGACGATTTCGAACTTATTGATGCGAATCAACTCAATAGTGGCTTTATCGATGAGTTGCTGTGCATCTACGGGGTAGTTTCGGACGTCAAAATCCAATACTGCCAAAGTTTTTTTAGGCTCAGACTGCGCATTGGAGGTTCCACTCATGGCGAGCGCAGCGCAAAAGAGTACAGATAGAAAAGGGTTTCGCATGATCAATTGTATTGATTTATGCAAAAGAAATAATTTGAAATGAACTGGAATTCGCAGTTTCTGCACCGCAATTAATTTTGTTTGGCACAATCTGCTAAAACCATCTTCTCGGGAACCTAGAATTTTAGCGGCATGAACCTTCGACCAATGCCTGAAGCCCGAGGAACCATGATACGGGCTGAATTCCAGCGTGCCAAGCAAGCAGGCACACCCTTGGTAATGAGACAATTTGCCAAACATTGGCAGGCAAACCAATGGACTTGGGATGACCTTTGCCGTGCAGTGGGCACGCGAACAGCAGGCATTCGAGGCAATGCATTTGCCAATGGTCAATCCACATCATTTTTTCCAAAGCCCATCGCCCGAAAATCAATCGCTGAGTACTTCAGACAGCTCGAGCGAAATGAACCATCTGATGAGCGCCTGTTTGCTTTCAATCTCAGATCTCATGCGCCAAGCTTACATCATTCCAACGCATCACGATTTCACGTGCTGGGAATAAGGGTTGCAAGCATCCCCGCCTACTTTTTTGGTGCTCCGGGCAGCGATTCACGAATTCACTACGATTTTGATTGGATTGATCTATTGCTAAGTCACTTCAAAGGCCAAAAACGCGTCTGGCTTTTTGATCAGCGGCAGAACGAAAACCTCTATCAGATTCCCGGCACGGTACATTCTGCTGTGGACTTCAGCCGGCTGAATGAACTCCGCGAAGCATTTCCAAACCTTGAACGACTCGAAGGCTATGAAGTAGTCCTTGACCCTGGGGACACGCTCTACATCCCCAAAGGTTATTGGCACCACATCACCTACGTGACCGGAAGCTTTTCAATTACCTACCGAATCTGGCCGCGAACCCTTCGCGAATGGGCCCGAACAGCATACTCGTGGATCGTCGGCGGAGGCGACATCCTATTGAATAAACTTCCTGGGATCGCGCAATGGCAGGCTCAACGAAGGGCTAAGTCCTTTGCAGCGAAGTACGGCCGAACGTTCTAAAGGCTACCGAATACCTTGCGCAGCAATTCGGTTGTGCGCTGTACGGGGTCCTGGCGAATGCGGTCTTCTTGAAGCGCAATTTCGCGGAACAGTGCGTTGGTGGCCTTTTGGTTGACATAAGCCACGAGGTCAGTTTGAATGTCTTCGGTACGACCGAGCAACCGCTTGTTTTGGTTAATTGCCATGGCCACGGGCTCCCAGTACTTCGCAATCTCAACTTCATCAAGGGCGCTTTGCACCGCAGGGCGAAACGCTGTCTGCAGGGGTTGTTCCGTCTCCGCGCGCAGGTATCGGGTTGCAGAACCTTGTCCTCCTTTTAAAATGCCGAGTGCATCGCGCACCGACATTCCCACCACCGCCTCGCGAAAGATGGGGAATGATTTGGATGCCGCACGCTCTGCGCCCTCGTTGAGCTTGGTTTTGAGCTGCTCCATCTGGGGCTTGAGCGCCGCGCGCAGCACGGGATTCGCGTTGATCTTCGCCTCGAGGTCTGCAACCTCGGGGGGTAAGGCTAGGCGGTAGACCTCGGATTGGGCAAAGCCACCAACTGAACCGAGCAGCGACGAACCGGACTTCACTCCGGCGACTAAGGCTTCCTTAAGACCACCGGCCACTTCAGATTCAGTGAGTGCAACCGTGTTTTTCGGAAGCAATGACGCAGCAGCCTTTGGTACGTTTAACGGTAGTTTAACTTGTGCATGGCACGTAAGTGCCAAGACGGCAGCAGATAGGATGAGAATACGCATAGCGGATCGCATGCAAAGCCTGTGCCTATTCCCACACAAACAGCGGACGGTGGGCCATCATCGCCTTGACCTTTTCGCCTACGCGGTGCTGCACACCCGTGTCTTCGGGGTTGCGGAGCACTTCGTCGATGAGGTCAACCACGGCTTCCATGTCGGATTCCTTGAGTCCGCGCGTGGTGAGCGCGGGGGTTCCAAAACGGATTCCACTCGTGATAAACGGCGATTTATCATCGAACGGAACCATGTTTTTATTCGCCGTAATGTGGGCCGCAACAAGGGCATTTTCAGCCTGCTTTCCGGTCACGTTTTTGTTGCGAAGGTCGACGAGCATGAGGTGGTTGTCGGTTCCGCCGCTGACGATGTCGTAGCCGCGGGCCATCATGGCCTTGGCCATCGTCTGGGCGTTTTGGCGTACCTGAACGATGTAGTTAAAGTAGTTGTCGGTGAGTGCCTCGCCGTAGGCCACGGCCTTGCCTGCAATGACGTGCTCGAGTGGGCCACCTTGGATTCCAGGGAACACCGCCATGTCGAGTACGTGCGACATCATGCGGATTTCGCCTTTGGGCGTGGTCAGGCCCCAAGGGTTCTCGAAGTCTTGGCCCATCATGATCATGCCTCCGCGAGGGCCGCGCAAGGTCTTGTGGGTAGTAGTCGTTACAAAGTGGCAGTGCGGCATCGGGTCGTTCAAGAGTCCGCGCGCAACCAACCCAGATGGGTGGCTGATGTCCGCGAGCAAAAGGGCACCCACCTCGTCGGCGATGCTGCGGAACTCGGCGTAGTCGATGTCGCGGCTGTAGGCGCTGGCTCCGCAAATAATCATTTTGGGCTTCTCGCGGTGGGCGATTTCGCGAATGTTGGCGTAGTTCAGTTGACCGGTCTCGCGCTCGAGGCCGTAGAATGTGGCGCGGTAGGTTTGGCCGCTGAAGTTCACTGGTGAACCGTGCGTCAGGTGGCCGCCGTGGCTAAGGTCAAACCCGAGAATGGTATCGCCGGGCTTGAGGCACGCGAGGTAGACGGCAGCATTGGCCTGCGATCCGCTGTGCGGCTGAACATTGACGTATTCGGCATCAAAAAGTTCGCCGGCGCGGTTGCGTGCGAGGTCCTCGACCAGGTCGACAATCTGGCATCCACCATAGTAGCGCTTGCCCGGGTAACCCTCGGCGTACTTGTTGGTGAGCACCGATCCGACGGCCTCCATGACGGCCGGAGAAGTGAAATTTTCAGATGCAATCAGTTCAATACCTTCAACTTGGCGTTGGTACTCGGCATCGATAAGGTCAAAGAGGGCGGAATCGCGGTTCATAGCATGTAACTTGGCGTAAAAATACGGCCATGGCAAGCTTTATCCCGGTCTCGGAGCAATCAGATTTCAGCTTTTTCAACCTTCCGTGGGGCGCAGTGTGCTGGACCGACGGAACGGTGCACCTAGCCACGCGCATCGGTGACACCGTGGTGAGCTATAAGGCCCTACGGGCTGCTGGATTTTTGGAAGCGTTTCCCGAGCTTGATGCCGAAACATTTAATGCATTTATCGACCGCGGAACCGCCGCCTGGTCAGCGGTTCGTGCCGAGGTTTCGAGCCTGTATGCCGAAGGTTCCGCATGGGAAGCCAACCCAAAGCGCCGCATTTGCGAGCAAGCGGCCGAAGCCGTTGAAGCTGTGCTGCCCGTACAGATTGGCGACTACACCGATTTTTACGCGTCCCGCCAGCACGCGACGAATGTGGGAATGATGTTCCGCGATCCCGAAAATGCGCTGCTGCCCAACTGGCTGCACCTGCCCGTAGGCTACCACGGCCGCGCCTCGACCGTGGCGGTGAGCGGAACTGACGTCGTGCGCCCCAACGGGCAGCGCAAGGGCCCTAACGACCCCATACCTGTGTTTGGTCCGTCGATAAAAATGGATTTTGAGCTCGAAGTAGGAATCATTATCAAGGGCGGTCCACGCGACGCGTCATGGATCCCGGTGGAACACGCCGAGGAGCACATATTTGGACTCGTTCTGTTCAACGACTGGTCGGCTCGGGACCTTCAGCAGTGGGAATACGTTCCGCTCGGGCCGTTTTTGGCCAAGAATTTTGCTTCGACGATGAGTGCGTGGATTGTTCCGTACGAGGCACTTCAGGGCAGCCGCTGTGCAGGCGAGGACCAAAGCAACCCCGCTCCCCTGCCCTACCTGCAGCAAAACCGTATGGCTTCGCACTGGGATCTTGAGCTAGAAGTAGCGATCGCTTGTGCAGATGGCAGTGAAACCGTGATTTCGCGGTCGAATGCCAAGTACCTCTACTGGAGCTTTGCGCAGCAGATTGCGCACCACACTGTGAATGGATGCATCCTTCAAAGCGGGGATTTAATGGCCTCTGGTACGATTAGCGGAAACGAAACCGGTTCGTACGGGTCCATGCTCGAGCTCACTTGGAACGGAACCACTCCGATTACCCTGGCCAATGGGAGCACGCGCTCCTTTCTCGAAGACGGCGACTCGATCATCTTGAGGGGGTGGTCTAATGGCAAAACCCGAATTGGTTTTGGCGAGTGCCGCGCCACGTTGTTGCCCGCAAAGCCATGGAGCAAATAGATTACGCCAAAGTCGTTCGGAGTCAGTACCGAGCGCTTGTAAAGTCTGCTACCGAACGCGGAGCAGACAAAGAAGATCTTGCCTTAATCAAAAAGGCCTTCAAGGTCGCCGAAGACGCCCACAAAGATGTGCGGCGCAAGTCTGGCGAACCCTACGTCACGCATCCGCTCGCAGTGGCTCAAATCGTATCCCAAGAGATCGGTTTGGGTGCTCAGTCCATCGCCGCCGCATTGATGCACGACGTCATTGAAGATTCCGAATACACACGTGCCGACCTCGACCGCATGTTTGGCCCCAGCGTTGCCTACATCGTCGAAGGTCTGACGAAGATTCAGGGCATTTTTGACATGCAAACCTCAATGCAGAGCGAGAATTTTCGCAAGCTCTTGGTGAGTATCAGCGACGATGTTCGGGTAGTCTTGATCAAGATGGCAGATCGCTTGCACAACATGCGCACGCTTGAGTCCATGGCGCATGCCAAGCAACTAAAGATCGCATCTGAGACGATGTACATCTTCGCTCCCCTGGCCCACCGCATGGGACTTTATGCCTTCAAGCAAGAGTTTGAAGATTTGAGTTTAAAATACTTGGAACCAGATGTTTATGAAGAGCTTGAAGAGAAACTTGTTCGAGCTGAAGAGAACGATGGTGCCTACCTCGAGCGCTTCGGACACGGTTTAGAAGACCTACTGAATTCTGAAGGCTTCACCTTCTCATTGAAGCGTCGAAACAAAGGCGTGTTTAGCATCCGGCGAAAGATGCAGAACCAAAATGTTCCGTTCGAGGAAGTGTACGATAAGTACGCGGTGCGCATCATTTTGGATTCGTCACCTAAGCGCGAAAAGTCGGACATCTGGCGGGTGTATTCACTGATTACCTCCATTTACCGACCCAATCCGCGACGCTTGCGCGACTGGGTCACGACTCCGAAGGCCAATGGCTACGAGTCGCTGCACATCACGGTAATGGGCCCCGAAGGCCATTGGATTGAGATTCAAATCCGTTCCAAGCGAATGGACGATGAGGCTGAACGAGGTTATGCGGCCCACTGGCGGTACAAAGAAGACGGTTCAGGTAGCGCTGCGTTGGATTCGTGGATCGAACGCATTCGAGATGTCGTTGAAGGTCAAACAGAGAATGCAGTTGAATTTGTCGATCAGTTCAAACTTCAGTTGTTTTCGGACGAAATATTTGTGTTTACTCCTCAAGGTAAAATGGTCACCCTACCCAAGCGGTCCAGTCCACTTGATTTCGCTTTTGAGATTCACACGGACCTCGGAATGAAGACATTGGGAGCCAAGGTAAATGGGCAGCTCGTCGCGCTGAGCCATCAGCTACAAAATGGGGACCAGG
>CAIJMB010000156.1 GCA_903821715.1 uncultured Flavobacteriales bacterium | reverse complement strand
GTGGCGCAGGGCGTACTGGACGGAGACGGAATCACCTATTCCTCGGAACGCCAAGGAACGCTCGTCCCCGGCAGCAGCACCATGAACCTTCAAGGCAAGGCCCGTGCCGTTTCCAAGGACTTCACTCTTGAGGCCGAAACCATTGAAATCGACTGGGGACGCCGCGAAATCAAAGCCTACGGTGTGCGCCATTCGGACGGCAGCTACCTCGGGCGTCCGATTTTCACCCAAGGAGACCGTCGAATCGGTGCCGATACGTTGCGCTACAACTACGGAACCCAAAAGGGCTGGGTCTACCGGTCGTCGAGCCAAGAGGCCGGAGGTTTTTTGTTTGGCAAGCAGGTAAAAATGATTAGTGATTCGAGCTACTACATTGGTTCGACGCGTTTTACGACCTGCAACCACGCCGAGCCCCACTTTGCCATCGTCGCGCCGCAAGCACGGTTTGACGTGGGTAAGCGCATTGTGACGGGGCCCGCCTACCTCGAATTGGCGCACCTTCCGACGCCGTTGGCGCTTCCCTTTGGGTTTTTTCCGATGGCCGAAAAGCGCGCGTCTGGATTCATTTTGCCCAACTTCGCTGACCGCCGAGAATGGGGCCTTGGACTCACTGGATTTGGACACTACTGGGCCTTGGGCGATCATTTGGACCTGCGCCTTACGGGCGACCTGTACACCCGCGGATCGTGGGGTGTTCAAGCTCAGTCCAACTACCGCTACCGCTACCGCTTTTCAGGCGGATTCACGGTTCAGGCCAACCGGACGCGCTACGGGGATCCGCGCTATGCCGACTACGGACAGTTTTACGACGCCCGCGACTACCGAATTTCGTGGAACCACAACCAAGACCCCAAAGCGCATCCGACCCGCACCTTTTCGGCCCGGGTCGAACTCGCCACGGGAAGCTTCTTCAAAAACACAACGACCAACCCGGATGACTTTCTCAAGAACGACCTCTCGTCGTCGGTGAGTGTTGTGCAGCGCTTTCCAGGAACACCCTTCACCTTCACCGGAGCCCTCAGGCACCGCCAAAACAACCAGCAGGGCACGATTGCGTTATCGCTTCCGGAATTCACCCTCGGAATGGCCCGGGTGCAGCCCTTTGCCCGCAAGGTGCGCAGTGGGACCCCGCGTTGGTACGAGGGGATCGGCTTGACCTACGCCATGAACGGCCGTAATGAGACCCAGGGCTTGCTCGAAGAGCTCCAGGACCCTGCGGAGCTCTTTGATCCGACGCGCCTTCGCAGTGGAATCCAGCAGTCGGCCTCACTGAATACCAACCTGAAACTCCTGCGCTTCATCACCATCAATCCCAGCGCAGACTGGTCTGAGAAGTGGTACCCCACCGCATTGAATTACACGTGGGACGCGGATTCAGGCGAAGTGCGTACCGATACAGCCCGTGGATTTTTTACGGCTCGTGAGTTTCGGGCCTCGGCGTCGGCCAACACCACCCTTTACGGCCTTTTTCGCTATCGCCGCGGCCCTGTATCGGCCCTACGCCACGTGATGTACCCGTCGGTGACGGCGATTGCGCGCCCTGACTTTTCGGATCCACGCTGGAACATCTACCAAGAAATTCAAAGTGACACGGCCGGCACGTTGAAGCGCTTTAACCGCTATCAGGGCTACACCTACGGGTCGCCGGGCCCCGGTCAGCTTGGAGCGGTCCGGTTTAGGTTGCGCAACACGCTGGATGCCAAGCTCCGCGCCTCGGGCGACACGGGGGCAGAGCGCAAAATCAACCTCATCGACGACTTGAGCCTTGAGACGGGATACAACGCAGCCGCGGTGAGTAATCCGTGGGAAAATATGGCCGTACGGGCCTCATCTTCATGGGGTAAGGGCGCGTACCGGGTCAGCTACCAAGGACTTTTTGATTGGTACGGATTGGATTCCGCAGGGGTGCGAACCGAAACGTTTGCAGCGGCTTTGGGCCAGGGTTGGATTCGCCCGACCATGCACCAGTTCAGTGCGGACGTACGCCTTAGGGGCGGAACCGCCCAAGGTCGGCGCGGCCCCAAAATCAACGATTTAGGGCTTGAAGAAAATTTTTACAGCGACTACTACGCGCCCTTGGACCAGGTGGCATGGGCGGCTCCGTGGAGCATCAACGCGGGCTACTCGATGCGCCGAAGTGCGGTGGGCACGACCTACCAAACGACCCATTCGGTTCGGGTCGACGGAACCTTTGATGCCACCCAAAACTGGAAGATTCGCTTCGCAAGCGGCTACGACCTCGCCAAAATGGACTTCACGTTTACTTCATTTGATGTGGTGCGCACGATCCACTGCTGGCAGATGAATTTGCGCTGGGTTCCGTTTGGGTACGCCCGGAGCTATACGATCGGAATGGGCGTGACCGCACCGCTGCTCAATGCCCTGAAGGTTCAGCGCCGCCGCGGATTGGGCGACTACTAGCGCACTACGGACTCGCTGAATTCAGCCCAAGCCTTTAATAGCTCAGGACCTTGGGGCGTTAGCACGCTTTCAGGGTGAAACTGAACCGCCCACACGGGGGCTGAACGGTGCCGTATGGCAGCCGGAAGCCCTTCAAAGTCCGTGGCCGTGACCGACCAGTCGGGGCTCAAGCTCTTTGAATCGACAGCCCACGAGTGGTACAGCCCGACCATCGTGGGATTCTGAAGCGCCACGCCGTCCGCCCAGGCTTCGGTCCAGGTGATGGGTCTCGCGATTCCGTGCCGCGGAGTACCCGTGTGCACGAGGCGTCCGCCGGTGAATTCGGCCAAGGCCTGCATGCCCAGGCACACCCCGAGAATGGGCGTCCGCCCAAAGTGGTCGGCGATGACGTCCATCAGCACACCCGACTCGCGCGGCAGTCCAGGGCCAGGGGACAGGACGAGCGCGTCGACGTCGTGCAGGTCGGCAAGGGCCAAAGGATCGTCGCAGCGGCGTACCCGAACCTCTGCAAAATAGGGTTCGAGCAGGTGCACCAAGTTGTAGGTGAACGAATCGCGGTTGTCGAGAACGCCGAGCAGCATGGATTCAAAGGTAGTCCGCCCGCGGAACCTAACTTTAGCCCATGCTCAGACACGTAGCTACGCCGAACGCCCCGGCACCCATCGGCCCCTACAGCCAGGCGGTGTGGGCGGGCCCCAACTTATTCATTTCAGGGATGATCGCGCTCACTCCCGAGGGTGAATTCCGCAACGAAAGCCTCGAAAGCGAAGTTCGAACGGCCCTCACCAACCTTGTGGCGGTGCTCGAAAGCCAGGGAATGGGCACGCAGCACCTCGCGAAGTGCAGTCTTTTTTTGCGCGACATGGCTGATTTTGCCGCGGTAAACGCCATTTACACGGAATTTATGGGTGACGCCAAGCCGGCGCGCGAAACCGTAGCAGTTTTGGGACTGCCGAAGGACGCTCGGTTCGAGATTTCGGCGGTAGCCTACCTACCTTTGTAGCTATGGAATACGACGTACTGGTATTGGGCTCCGGCCCCGGCGGTTATGTAGCCGCGATCCGCGCAAGCCAATTGGGTTTGAAAACTGCGGTTGTTGAAAAAGAAAGCTTAGGCGGAGTCTGCCTCAACTGGGGCTGCATTCCGACCAAGGCATTGATCAAGAGCGCCCAGGTGTTTGAGTACATCCAGCACGCTGAGGAGTACGGAATCACCGTGAAGGATGCCAAGCACGATTTCGGAAAGGTGATTTCGCGCAGCCGCGAGGTGGCGGGCGGAATGTCAAAGGGCATTCAGTTCCTGATGAAAAAGAACAAGATTGACGTGCACATGGGCTATGGAACCCTCATGCCTGGCCGTAAGGTTGAGGTCAAAGGTGATTCCGGCACGCAAGTGATCAGCGCCAAGCACATCATCATCGCTACGGGCGGACGCAGCCGTGTGCTGCCGAACCTTCCGCAGGACGGCAAAAAAATCATCGGGTACCGCGAGGCCATGGTGCTTCCCGAGCAGCCGAAGAGCATGGTCATCGTGGGTTCCGGCGCCATTGGTGTCGAATTCGCCTACGTCTACCACGCCATGGGCACCAAAGTGACGGTGGTGGAGTACCTGCCCCGAATTGTTCCGAACGAAGACGAAGAGGTCAGCAAGGCGCTCGAGCAAACGTTTAAGAAGAAAGGCATCGAGGTCCTCACCGGAACCGAAGTCAAGTCCGTCGATACCAAAGGCAAGGGCTGCAAGGTCACCTACGCCGACGCCAAGGGCGAGCACACTATGGAGTGCGACGTGGTCCTAAGCGCCGTGGGTGTGATGCCAAACCTCGAGAACATCGGTCTAGAGAGCGTCGGAATCGCCGTCGACAAAGGCCGCGTGGTGGTCGACGACTTCTACCGTACGAACATTCCGGGCTACTACGCCATCGGCGACATCGTCAAGGGCCAAGCCCTGGCGCACGTGGCTTCGGCCGAAGGCATTATCTGCGTAGAGGCGATTGCCGGCCACCATCCGCAGCCGATGGAC